>JAZNXQ010000075.1:0-31649 GCA_045593945.1 Lachnospiraceae bacterium
CTTGGCATCCTGTGTAATCCAACGGGCATACTTGCCGGGCTCACCAAGATAGTGACTGTCAACAATTTTTTTGATGTCTTTTATTAATGGTCGTAAGTCGTACATGATTTTCTCCTTGTAAAAGAATATTTCCCTAAGTGACAATGTGTCGAGGGAGACATTTAATGTATAAAATAATTATATAATAAATAAAAAAGAGTTTAAAGAGTTTTATTTATTTTAAGTCGATTTTGCATAAAAGTAAAAATAAAAGCAGATACTTGACGCGAAAAGAAAATAGAGTTAAAATGCGCTAATAGAAAATCTATATATGAACGAAAGAAAGGCATAAATATGAGAATAATTGATGCACACACACATATATTTCCGGAGAAAATAGCGGTTAAGGCGGCAAAGTCCATAGGCTCTTTTTATGAGGTTCCGATGTCATATGATGCGAGCGTTGACTTGCTTCTTAAGAGCGGAGCACAAATCGGTGTTGAGAAATATCTTGTATGCTCTTCTGCGGTTACGGCAGACCAGGTTGTAAGCATAAATGATTTTATAGCCGGTGAATGTAAGAAGCATCCTGAGTTTATCGGATTTGCGGCGATGCATAGGGATTTTGAAGATTATGAGGCAGAGCTTGACCGTGCAATTTCCATGGGGCTTATCGGCGTTAAGTTTCACAATGATTTTCAGAAGTTTGATATAGATGATGAGAAAATGTTTCCGATATATGAGGCGATTTCAAAAAGAGGTATGAAGGTGCTTTTTCATATGGGCGATGATCGATATGATTATACCGCACCTGCACGTCTTGTAAGAGTCGCGCAGGCTTTTCCTGATATGATATGTATCGGAGCACATTTTGGTGGATATAAGCGTTGGAGCGAGGCATATGAGATGCCCGTACTTCCAAATGTATATTTTGATACATCAAGTACTCTCGAGTGGCTCGATACCGAAACGGCAAAGCGCATGATAGAGCGTTTCGGCGCAGAACACTTTATGTTTGGCACCGACTTTCCGATGTGGGATGCCAAGGAAGAACTTGAGAGATTTATGAAACTCGAACTCAGTGATGAAGTTAAAGAAATGATATTGTGGAAGAACTTCTGTAGATTATATAAACTCCCTATAAAATAAAACGCGGCATTGAGAAAATATAAAAATAACTATAGTTATTTTTATATTTTCTCAACATAGACATTATTTTATAAGGGATACCACTCCATGCAGATTCTGTATGGAGATTTCTTTTATTTCAGGCATATGTTCACCGTCAAGAGTCCAGGAAATCGGATTATCCGTACATACGGTTAATTTTGATGCCTTGAAAAACTCAAACATATCATTGTTGAAATCCGATGTTGAAATCGAGTGTATAATCTTGTTGAGGTGTGCAATTGTCTTCGGATTTTTGACAAGAATAACTTCGAATTCGCCATCACATAAATCAACAATGTCTGATTTGAGTTTGACTATGCCGGCTACGGAAGTCGAGTTGGTTATTGAACCGAATACATAATCGCCTTCGTGTATGCCGTCGGAGGTTGTAATTCTGGCATGAGTAGGATGGATTGTCGGTAGTTCTTTTATGCCTTCAAAAATATATGCCATATGTCCGATGGCGTTCTTCATCTCCTGAGAAGCACTGTAGGAAGCAGCAGTAAATGCACCAAAGGATGCAATATATGAAAAATACGTCTCGCCGAATAAACCTATATCAATATCATGCGGTTTGCCTTCGATAATCATCTCTGCGGCTTTGGAAGGATTGGATACAAGTCCCATGGTTGAGGCAAAATCATTGGTGCTTCCTGACGGGATATAGCCGATGGGTGTGCGTTTGCCGGATTTGAGAACACCGCTTATAACTTCGTTGAGTGTTCCGTCACCGCCGCAACAGACAACAAGATCGTATTCGTGAGCGTGATTGTTTGCAATCTCGCAGGCGTGACCACGGTATTTTGTGATAAGTGTGGTTACGAGAAAATCTGCTTTGCAGAATATATTTGTAATAGTAAATAAAGCATTTTTGGCTTTCATGGTTCCGGCAACCGGATTAACGATAAGTAATAATTTTTTGTGCATTACAATACCCTTTCGTAATAATATAATCTATGTTTGCAAAATTGCGTTTAGTGTTTATCGGATACTTAATAATATAATAAAATGCGTATGGTAAAAAAGCAAGGGGCAATCTAAATTGACATGGTTATAAAATAATGATATTATAAAACAGTAAAAAATTTAAACCAGGAGAGAAAAAATGGAGAAGAGACAGAGTTGGTCATCAAGATTTACATTTATTTTGGCGGCAGTTGGTTCAGCGGTTGGACTCGGTAATGCATGGCGTTTCCCGGGGCTTGCGGCAAAGCATGGCGGCGGAGCGTTTTTGCTTGTGTATTTTATTGCGATGCTTGTATTTGGTGTTCCGCTTCTTATGATGGAGATATCTATCGGAAGAAAGCTTAAAAAGGGTGCAGCGCCCGCAATGAAAGGTATTAATAAGAAATTTGAGCCCATCGGTTGGGCGGCAACGGCAAATGCTTTTGTTATCGTATGTTATTATGCGGTAGTTTTTGCATGGGTAATACTTATGGTGTTTATGAGCTATAAGTTTGCAGGAATGACCGGAGATGCTGTGACAGCAAGTAATTTGTTTGCTGAGACAATCGAGACAACATGGACTGTTAAGGATTACGGTATTCCGTTGATTTTGATTATTCCGTTCCTTCTTGCATGGGGCAGTATTTTCTTCTGTATAAGAAATGGTGCGCAGAGTGTTGGTAAAGTAGTAAAATATACCGTGTTTTTACCGGTTGTTTTCCTCGTAGTCATGGCAGTTAAAGGTCTTACGATGCCGGGAGCGATGGCCGGAATTCAGAAGTTATTTATACCGGATTTTTCAGCACTTGTTAACCCGCAGCTTTGGATTGATGCGGTTGGTCAGGTTTTCTATAGTCTTTCAATTATGATGGCTATTATGTTTGCATACGGTTCATATCTTAAGGAAGATTCAAATGTTGCAGTGGATGCGGTTATTATTTCTTTCTGTGATATAGGAATCAGTATTCTTGCAGGCGTTGTTATGTTCTCAACAATGGGTGGTGTAGGCATGCTCGACAGCATGTCAGACTCAGGAATTGTAACGGCATTTATTGTGTATCCGCAGGCAATTGTAAGTCTTACGGGTTCAGGTGTATTTAATGCGATATTTGGTGCGGTATTCTATCTTTGCCTTGTTACACTTGCAATTGATTCGGCGTTTTCAATTGTTGAGGGCGTTTCTGCATCGGTTGCTGACAGATTTAAGCTTGATCCGAGAAAGACAACAAGAAACATTGTTATTATTGCAGCAGTAATATCTTTGGTTTTCATAACAAGAGCAGGTCTTGCATGGCTTGATATCGTAGATAAGTGGGCAAATGCATATAATCTTATTATTGTAGGTATTATGGAGTGTATCGCAATTGGCTGGTTCTTTAAGCCGGGTAAGGTTCTTTCTGAGATTAACCGCAATACCAAGAAGTTTAAGATGCCGGCATGGTGGTTTATAACAAGCGTTAAGTTTGTTGCACCGCTTCTCCTTACTACATTATTCTGTTGGAATCTTTATGATTTGTTTGTAACACAGAAGGGTAATTACGGCGGATATCCGCAGTGGGCATTGTTTGTGGGCGGTTGGCTCGTAACAATTCTCGTTATGGCGAGCGGATTTGTTGTGAAGGCAATTGTTGCAGTTAAGAAGAAAAAAGGATTTGTTGAAGAAGAAGTAATCTGGGAAGATTAATGAATAAAAAAGAGGTTGTCATATGACAGCCTCTTTTTTATTATGCTATGCTGTATTTCTTCATGTAGTTTTTGTATGCGTCGTTGAATTCTTTTACATCGCCTTTTTTGACATTGCGGAGATATTCGTGGATGTCGAGGTCAGCGTGTGTCATTTCAAGCATACAGCCTGCAATGTTGGAGCAGTGGTCTGCAACTCGTTCAAGGTTAGTGATAAGGTCTGATAAGATAAAACCAAGCTCTATTGTACATTCGTTTTTGCGAAGTCTTGCAATATGATTTTTTTTGATTGCGTCCTTGAGGTAATCAACAACCTGCTCAAGGGGCTCTACCATAAATGCGCTCTTTAAATTTTCATTACAGAAAGCATCTAAAGTGAGGTCGAGAATTTCGTTTACGGCACCAATCATTAAGCCTATTTCCTGTTTGGCAACACCGGAGAATTCGGAATGTTTATCCTTCATTTCTTCAGCAGATTCAATAATGTTAACTGCATGGTCAGAGATTCTTTCAAAGTCTCCGATTATATGGAGAAGCTTGGTTGTTTCGTTGCTGTCGGCATGGGTCATGTCAAGGGCAGACAACTTAACAAGATAAGTGCCCAGGTGGTCCTCATATTGGTCAACTTTTGCTTCGCCTGAACGGACTTCTTCACCAAGTTTGGAGGTGTAGTTATCAAAGCCGTTGAGAGCCTGTCTGATTGTTGCGACAGATATCCGGGCCATTGAAATTACCGTGTTTTTGCTACGCTCAACTGCTACTGAAGGGGTCACAAGCAGACGCTCGTCAAGTATTTGATATTCTTCCTTTTCTTCTTTGTCGGGGATTGTGATATAGGCCATTTTTTCAAGGAGACGACCGAATGGAAGAAGTATAAGGGTGCATAATATGTTAAAAACCGTATGAACGGTTGCAATTCCTTTTGCGTCGATTGCGGTATCTACAAATGCCAAATCAATAAATGCATTTAATGAATAGAAAATAATAAGCAAAACAACAGTTCCGACAATATTAAAGTAAAGGTGTACAAGAGAAGTTCTTCTTGCATTTTTGTTGGCGCCTACAGAAGAAATCATAGCAGTAACACATGTTCCGATGTTCTGGCCCATGATAATTGGGATGGCAGATGAAAAAGTAACTGTTCCTGTAGAGGAAAGTGCCTGCAAAATACCTACGGATGCGGAAGAACTTTGAATTATGGCCGTCAAAATTGCACCGGCAAGTACACCGAGGATGGGGTTCGAAAATACTGTAAGTAAATTTGTGAATGCGGGAACATCCTTAAGTCCTGCAACGGCAGCTGACATGGAATCCATACCTGTCATTAAAACTGCAAAACCGAGGAGAATCATACCGGTATCTTTTTTCTTGTCGTTTTTAAGGAACATATACATAATGATACCGATAAGAGCGAGCACGGGAGTAAATGATGAGGGTTTTAATAGTTTTATAAAAAGACTTGAGCCGCTAATCTGCGTAAGACTCAAAAGCCATGCAGTAACAGTTGTACCGATGTTAGCGCCCATAATTGTATAAATTGCCTGATGAAGTTTCATGATACCTGAGTTAACAAAGCCTACAAGCATAACTGTAGTTGCTGAAGATGACTGTATAACCGCAGTAACACCAAGCCCTAAAAGAAGCCCTTTAATAGGGTTGTTTGTCATTTTTTCAAGTAAAGTTTTAAGCTGGCCACCGGCTTTTTTTTCAAGTGCGGAGCCCATAAGATTCATTCCGAAAAGAAAGAGCGCGAGACCGCCGATTAATGATAATACGTCAAAAAGATCCATGTTTTTTCCTCCATGTTTAGTGGTAGTATATGTAAAGATTATTTTTACAATTCTATTTTATAATATTTTTATTTTGGAGAAAAAGCATGGTTTCGTAAAAGTTATGTTAAAAGTACGAAAAATCGGTTACATTTTTTGGCGAAAAATAAAAAGAATTAAAGCAAATGTAATTTTATTTACAAAAAAGTTACTTTATAGTATAATATTTGTACTGGGTATAATGAACGTGAAAAGATTTTATATAGAAAGAGGAGGATTATCATGCCGAAGATGAAGAAGAAAAAACAAGCTAAAGCAACGAAGGCGGTCAGCCAGTCGGCGCAGTTGAAGAAAGTTACAAAAGAGACAAACGGTGTAGTGGTATCATGCGGTATATTTTTTGTATTGTTTGCTGTTGCTATTATATGGTTGTCTTTGGTATATGCAGAGCAGTTGGAGACTACGATGCTTTTGAATCAATACAGGGATGCATCAAAGGCTTTGACTATCAATGTGCGTTCTTATGCGGTTACGGGACAGGATACGTATTATAATGCATATCTGAAGGAACTTAATACTGATAAGAAACGTGAAGTTGCGTGGGCAGGACTTCAGAAGAATGATATTACAGATAAAGAATGGGAACAATTAGAGCAGATAGCATATTTGGCAGAAGGACTTGTTCCTTTGGAGGAGACGGCCATTAATCATGTTGTGGCAGGTGATACTACTTCGGCTACAGGCGTAGTGTTTGGCTCATCATATGAAGCTATATTCCAAAGAGTGAATACATTGACAGATGCATGTGTAGAAGGGATACAGTTGCGTCTGGAAAGTAAGCAGACAGCAATTTTGATAGTAATGATTATTACGGCAATAATGTTCTTGGGAGCTTTTTCATACATAGTATATGATGCTCTTAAAACTATCAAATTTGCAAATAAGGAACTTCTTGAACCGATAGTTAAGGTTGCAGGACAGATGGAAGAACTTTCAAAGGGTAATTTCAATACTGAGCTTGATATGTTTGAGGATGACAGTGAGGTTGGAACAATGGTTAAGTCCATTAACTTCATGAAGAGCAATTTCTCTACCATGATAGCGGAGATTTCTGATGTACTCGGTAAGATGGGTTCAGGTAATTACGGAATAACTGTTAAGGAAGAATATGTGGGCGAATTTGTCCAGATTAAAGAGTCGCTTATTAAGATAGCGGCAGATACAAGGAATGCAATCAGCACAATCCGTGAGACTGCACGCGGTATTGACAGCGGTTCAGATCAGCTTGCACATGCAGCAACCGATTTGGCAGAAGGAAGTGCGGTTCAGGCAGATAAGGTTTCGGAAGTTGCCAATATGATTGATGCCATGGCCAAGAATATGGAGGAGAATGCTCGCGAGGCAGAAGAGACTGTTAAGATTGCAAGTGGAGCAGGAGAAGCACTTATGGCAGGTAATGCCAAGATGCAGGAACTCAAAGAGGCTATTAATGAGATTAGTAAGCGTTCTGAAGAGATTAGTACAATTATAGGAACGATTGAAGATATTGCCAACCAGACAAATCTTCTTTCGCTTAATGCGGCTATTGAGGCGGCTCGTGCAGGTGAGGCCGGCAGAGGCTTTGCTGTAGTTGCGGATCAGGTTAAGAATCTTGCAGAAGAGTCTGCTAAAGCGGCAGGAGAGACTACACTTCTTATTCAGAAGACTGTTGAAGCTGTTGATAAGGGTATTGCCATTGCAGATGCGACAGCAGCTGATATGGAAGAGATTATGGTTGGTGCACGTACGGCAACAGAGAAGATGCAACAGATGTCTGTTACTTTGATTGAAGAAGCGGGCAACATGAAGAAGATTGATGAGAATGTTGAGAAGGTTGCAGAGATTGTTGATAATAATTCAGCAACATCACAGGAGACAGCGGCAATCAGTGAAGAACAGTCGGCTCAGGTTGCAACAATGATTCAGCTTTTAGAGCAGTTCGAATTATAATAAATATTAAAAATTCATTTGTAAAACCTTCGTGAGGTGTCGCTGTCATATCGGCAGCGACATCTTGCATTTAGACAATAGCGTGATAGGAGAAGGATATGGATAAGAAAGTAAAGCTTGGTAAAAATTTTTGGATTGCGCTTGTTGTTTTCAGTTTGATAGGACAGGTTGCATGGGTTGTTGAGAATATGTATTTGAACGTTTTTATTTATAAGATGTTCAATGCTACGGCAGCAGATATTTCGCTTATGGTCGGAGTGAGTGCGGCGGCAGCGACTGTTACAACAATTCTTATGGGGGCATTTTCGGATTATATAGGAAAGCGAAAGTTGTTTATTTGTGGCGGATATATTCTTTGGGGTGTTTCCATACTTGCATTTGCATTTATAAAAGTTGATGTTTTTGCGCCTGTGATGGGAAGCACTATAGCCACAGCAGCGCTTTGCGTTAATCTTGTTATAGGTCTTGATGCCATAATGACTTTTCTTGGTTCGACGGCCAATGATGCGGCATTTAATGCATGGATGACGGACTGGGGTGATGAAAATAACCGAGGTAAGATTGAGGGCATTAACGCAATGATGCCTCTTGTTGCGATACTTGTGGTGTTTGGCGGTTTTATGGCATTTGATTTGGATAAAAGCTCAAGCTGGACAGTTATCTTTATCTGCATCGGTATGTTGGTGATTGTTATTGGTGCGCTTGGTGTTGCGTGGATTAAGGAAAGTCCGAATGTAGTGCGCGGGAAAGAATCCTATGGTTATTGGAATACGGTACTCTACAGTTTCAAACCATCAGTTATAAAAAACAATAAACTTTTATATGCGGTGCTTGTGGCTTTTGCCGTGTTTGGAATCTCGATTCAGATTTTTATGCCTTATCTGATTCTTTACTATGAGAAGAGCCTTGGTATGACAAATTATGTGTTTGTCATGGCGCCTGCAATTATTATTGCAGCAGTGATTACGGCGTTTTACGGCAAACT
Organism: Lachnospiraceae bacterium; assembly: GCA_045593945.1. Classification (GTDB taxonomy): domain Bacteria; phylum Bacillota; class Clostridia; order Lachnospirales; family Lachnospiraceae; genus SIG300. The sequence continues at coordinate 8,521 of JAZNXQ010000075.1, forward strand.
TTTTGATATGCTTGGTTTTAAATCTTCGGTGCTTCCGTCGGTGTTTATGCTTATGGGCGGATATGCGCTGCTGTATTTTGGAAGAAGCACAGCGATTGTGTTTGTCGGTTCGCTTCTTATGATGACGGGTTATCTTACAGGTATGGCCATATTCGGTGCGATGATAAAGGGAAGAATTCCTGAGAAAAAAGCAGGACAGTTCCAGGGAATGCGAATTATCGGGCAGGTGTTTATACCTGGAATAGTGGGACCGGCAATCGGTGCCGCAGTTCTTAAAAATGCAGAGGTAATTGTTAATAACGACGGAACTACATCGTTTTTGCCGAATGAGAATATCTTTCTTGCGGCGTTTATCGTGGCGGTTGCTCTTCTTGCGATTCTTGCGGCGATTTTTACGATGATGAAAAATGGTCATTATGAGCTTATGAGTGAAGCGGGAGAACGGGTTGCTAAAGAAGAAAATGCATGGAATAACTATCCGCGTCCGCAGTTAAAAAGAGACAATTATACAATTTTAAATAAAGGATGGAAACTTAACGGAAGTGATATCAGGGTTCCGTTTCCACCGCAGTCAGTTCTTTCGGGGTACGGTAAAAAGGTAGGGAAATATCTTGAATACAGCTGCAAGTTCACTGCAGAAACAGGTAAACGCACAATACTTCATTTCGGAGCGGTTGATGAGATTGCGGAAGTTTGGCTTAACGGTCAGTTGCTTGGTAAGCATGAGGGCGGATATTTGCCGTTTTCATTTGATGTAACAGATGTTCTTGCGGATGATAATACACTTGTGGTCAAAGTTACGGATACCTTGTCAAAGGAATACCCTTACGGTAAACAGACGAAGAAACGTGGCGGGATGTGGTACACGCCTGTCAGCGGTATCTGGCAGAATGTATGGATGGAACAGGTTCCTGATGTTTATATTGAGAAGCTTAATATTGCATCCGATGAGAAAAGTGTGAAAGTCACGGTAAAAATGAGTGACGGCGAGGCAGTCTTTGTAAAGCTTAAAGTATACCTTCATAACGGTGAGGTTTTTGAAAGAGTTTGTGACGGTAGAGAAGTTTATGTAGATTTTGATGAGATTAAGTTGCAATCAGGAAAAGCGTATGAAGCCAAGTTGTGGTCCCCTGAAAGTCCGTATCTTTATAGGGCAGAGGTGAGTGCATCAGAGGATTGTGTAGAGACTTATTTCGCGCTCAGAAGCATTGCTGTGAAGGATGTGGACGGGGTGCAGAGAGTATGCTTAAACGGAGAAGCGATTTTCTTAAACGGGGTGCTCGATCAGGGATATTTCTGTGACGGAATTTTCCTGCCGGCAGAGGAAGAAGAATATGAGAGAGATGTCCTGAGGATGAAGGAACTCGGAATCAATATGCTAAGGAAACATATTAAGATTGAGCCGGAATGCTTTTATTATTATTGTGACTTGCATGGAATGCTTGTTATGCAGGATATGGTTAATAACGGAAGATACTCGTTTATGCGGGATACGGCTCTTCCGACAATAGGTATGGTTAAGCGTGATGACACAAAGGTACATGTTAAAAAACGTGTAAAAGAAGTTTTTGAGAGGCATATGCTTGAAACATTGGAGCATCTTTATAATCATCCCTGTGTCATAGCGTATACGATATTCAATGAGGGTTGGGGACAGTTTGAGAGCGACAGGATGTATGCGCTTGCAAAGAAGGCAGACCCGACAAGACTTTATGACGCAACTTCAGGCTGGTTTTGGCAAACTGACAGTGATTTTGACAGTTATCACGTGTATTTCGGCGACAAAAAACCGCAACCGGACAAACGGCCGATGCTTATTTCTGAGTTTGGCGGTTGCACATATGTGGTGCCGGAACATATTTATGCGAAATATAACAGTTACGGTTACGGAAGCTGTAAGGATGAAAAAGAACTCAGTGAAAAGATTGCGGAGAAATACGAGGAGCTTGTTTTGCCGGTTGTAAAGGCAGGGGCTTGCGGGTGTGTATATACACAGCTCAGTGATGTTGAAGATGAGGTAAACGGTTTTTATACTTATGACAGAAAAGTGTGCAAGGTAGAGCCTGGCAAGATGCGAGAGATAGCTGAGAAGATTAAGAAAGAGTTAAATTAATAATTGAGCAGATATAAAAAGACAGTTGTAATATATAAATACAACTGTCTTTTTGTGTAAATGAAAAGTTTGAGCTTATATTTGCGGAATTCGGGGTTTGTTTTTGCGGACTACGATTATAAGTACTGTGCTTAGAATAATTATAATAACAACTGCAATTATAAGCAAAATTATGAGCACTGTAGGGAAATCGGAAGCGTTTGCAGTCGGGTCTGCAGTAGTTTCAATCGGAGCAGACAGCCCGTTGCCTGAAAGAAGTAACCCGGTATCTGTGTTATCAAGTGCGATTGCTTTGATGTCTTCGTCGGTAAGAGTGTAATCCTCTGTAACGACGAGTGCTCTCGATGTCTCTTCCGAGGGAGCAAATGAAACTCCGATGCTTAAGCCATCCGGAAGTGTAAGTTTATTAGTGATCGTTACATAAGAGTTTTTGCATAAAAATATGTTGTTTGCGGTTCCCATAATAGTGTTATTGCAGATTTTTATATTGCCTTCAAGCTTTAAGGAAGCATTGTTGTTAAACATGCCTGCACCGTATACATTAGAGGTGTTTTCTGTGATACAACCACCTGTGATTGCAACAAACGAACCGGGTGAAAGTGTTACGCCGCCACCTTCGTATTGTGCGTGGTTAGCAGTTATGTAGCCCTCTGACATAAGGAGGGAGGCCTTGCTACACAGGTAGATTCCGCCACCCGAATAATCGGAGCGGTTGCAGCCGATGTCACCACCCGTCAGTGTGACGGTTGCTGATTCGAGTGCCTTGATGCCGCCACCTTCATATTTCGCGTAGTTTTGGTTAATTATGCCACCTTTTATTGTAAGTGTTCCGGCATCACCAAGATATATACCGCCACCAAAGTCAGCAGAATTACTTTCGATGTAACCATCTGAAATTGCGAGTGAGCATAATCCTGAAATAAATATGCCACCGCCGTTTTTTGCGGTATTGATGCCAATGCTTCCGCCGGAAAGTTCGAAGGAGGAATTTTTGCAAATATAAATGCCGCCACCGTTTCCTGCGGTGTTGTAAGCGATTGTTCCGCGAGACATGTGGCCTGTAGAACTGTCGATAAGAATTATTGCACTGCCGTAATTATCGGAAATCTGACCGTTTGTAATATTGACAGTTGAATTATCTTTTATATAAAGTGTGCCGCCGTCAAGGTTTGCAGTGTTGCTTGAAATTGTACAGCCTGATATTTCAAGAGAACAGGCATTGTCAGCATAAACAGCACTGCCGTAGTTGCCTGCCGTGTTGTCTGTAATACTGCCTCCGGTCATGGTAAGAGTTGAGCCTTCGCGAATGTAAAATGCACCGCCGGAGTTGTCGGCAGTATTTTTTTCGATTTTTCCTTTAGAAAAAGTACATGAGCTTGAGCTGTTTACATATATCGCGCCGGCAAATGTGGCAGTGTTTTCTGAAATGCAGCCTTCTGAAATATTGATTTTACAGTTGCTTCCGGTGTATATTGCACCACCGCGCGTCGCATGGTTGTCGGAAATGCTTCCGCCGGAAATGTTGAGCGAGGACTGCTTGTGAAGATATATTGCACCGCCCATCTCATCCGCGGTATTACCCGTGATTGCACCGCCGTACATATTAAACACCGCATCAGTTGCGACGAGGATTGCACCGCCGTACATGGCGTTGTTGCCGGTTATGTTACCGCTGTGTAGATTAAGGATGCCGTTGACAACGATTGCTCCTGCAAAAGTGACTCTTTCGTCGTTGATAAATCCGGCGCCGCCTGTTATGCATCCCGAGTCTTTGCTGTCACATATGTTAAGAGTTGCACCGGTCTGAATACAAATGTAATATTTGTTCAGGTTCAGCGTATTGCCGTTTAAGTCGAGAGTGACGTTGCCGGTAATGTTGAGGACATCCTTGAGGGTGACTTCATTATCCAGACAGTAATTCCCTGAGCTTAAGAGCTTAGTATCATTCGTAACTGAAAAAGTAAGGGTGGCTATGTCCGTGGCATATACGGGAGCAGTAGTACCTAAAGCAAAAATGATAAATAATAAAAAGCAAAATGCTGTAAGTTTTTTATTCATGAATAACCTCCGCGGGAAGAGTTGTTGTGGTAACAGTATATCACGGGTATAATGCGACAGACAAGCTTTATAAGAAAAAAACTGTGAAAAAACAATAAATATCCTTGAAGATTTGTCAGAAAAATGCTATAATATGTAGACTATTAGATATTAAAATAAAAACATCAATATGAGTTATAAGGAGGATTTGCAATGACTGAGAATCAATATATCAGATCAAGTAAAGCGGTATATCCCAGCGTGATGCTTGTGTGTGTGTTTGTAATTCTTACATTGGTTGGAGCAATGTTACAGAAGGAATTTTCGATGAATTTGCTATTGCAGATAATAGGCGTTGTTATTTCGATGGTTCTGGCTTCGGTTGGATTTTTTGCCAAGCGTAATTGTAAACCCGGAATGATTATGATTTGTGGTGCGGGTGCTTTGATGTATCTTGTTTTGTCGGCACTAAACAATAGCGAGTATACTTTTATATACGGATTCGTGATTCTTGTATCGTGCATGGCATATATCAATGTAAGGCTTATTATATGGGGAGATTCGGTGCTTATAATCGGATTTATAATTCATTATGTGAGAATGTTTTCGATTGGTAATGCTTCGGTTGATCTTGTGGTAATTGGTGGAGTGAGTTATTTAATGGCAGTAATCGGTTCAATCAAGGCCATGTCAATTCTTCTTAAATACAATAATGAGAATATGGATTCCATTACAGAAAGTATGGAAGAACAACAAAAGGCGGCTCAAGTTATGCAAAGCGTCGCTGAGGAAATTGTTTCCAGATTTGAAAAATCAACTGCAAAGATGGCATTGCTCAATGATGCGATTAAGACAAATAATAATACAATAACAGATATTGCCGAAAGCACCAACAGTAATGCGGAGGCAATTCAGGATCAGGCCATGATGTGTTCAGAGATTCAGAAGAATACGGATCTTGCGGAGAAGAGTACGGAGAAGATGATTCAGTCCTCCGATGCGGCTAAGGAGACAATTGTGGAAGGCGCTGAGCTTATAAAAGAACTTAAGGACCAGGCAAGTACGGTTGGCCGTGCGAACGATAGTACGGTAATTGCAATTGAAAGACTTTCTGCAAGAGTTGATGAGGTTAAAGACATTACCAACGCAATTCTTAATATTTCATCACAGACCAATCTCCTTGCGCTTAATGCATCTATAGAGGCGGCAAGAGCCGGCGAGGCAGGTAAAGGCTTTGCCGTTGTTGCGGATGAGATCAGAAAGCTTTCTGAGGATACAGCGGATTCGGCCAATAAGATAACGGGAATTATCGGTGAGTTCGTAGAGGATGTTAAGGTAACAACGGAAAGTATTGATATTTCAAGTAAGACTATCGACAAACAGAATGCGATGATAGATGTTACCAAAGAGAAATTTGACCTTATTGAGAATGAGGTTAATGAATTGATCGGAAATATATACAATACTGAGACCATTATGCAGGAAATACTTAAAGCTACAGGCGTTATCAGTGATAATATCAGCCATTTGTCCGCGACCAGTGAAGAGGTTGCCGCAGCTACGGAAGAGGGAGTAAGCATTTCCAAAGAATCTGTTGAGATGGTTGAAGAGGTTAATCACCAGCTTAGACAGGTTAACAAATTGGCAGAGAGACTTAGAGAAATTTAGAAATATGATTTACAGAAGGGATGATTGACATGCAGAATTATGATGAGGCCTATTTTAGGGAGAAAGCAAATAGGAGAGCCGGAACGATATGGCTTATTTTGATGGTAATCGTGTCCATATATTATGGGGTAAAGATGAGCCAGGGTGAAGTTGCGACCGAATGGTTTGTATTGTTTTCAATTATAGGTTGGGGTACATATTTAGGCGCGGGTATATCGCTTAAGATTAAAGGAATGGATTTTGTGTATTATAAGTGGGCAATGGCTATAGGCTATCTGTTTTTCTATGCGGTTATAGCGTGGACATCTATGGACGAGGTATCCTATGTATTTATTTTGCCGTTGATTTCGGTATTGGTTCTTTTTAAAGATTTCAAGCTTATCAGAGTTATGATGTGGGGAACTTTGTTTGTGCTTATCAGCAGTAACCTGTATAAGGGCTGGTTTAAGGATATGATGGAATTTGTCAGCAGTGTAGATTGTGCCCTTCAGTTTGCTATTGTTTTAACCTGTTTTTCATGTACAAGCCGAGGTATTAAACACCTTATTGAATCTGATGGTGCGCTTACGGGTTCTATAGAGAGTAACCTTGCAAGAGTGGTTCGCACTGTTGAGAAGGTTAAAGTTGCAAGCAATTCGGTTGTTGACGGCGTGACGGTTGTAAGGGAACTTGCGGAAGAAAATAAGCAGGGAGCCGGCAATGTAGTTAAAGGTATGCAGGAGCTTTCGAATAATAATGAAGTTCTTAATGATAAGACGATGTCTTCCATGGAGATGACAGGTGCTATTGATACACAGGTTAAGAATGTTGCGGATCTTATGGAACAGGTGGTAGAACTTATCGGGGCATCTGTCGAGCATGCCAACACTAGTTCGGAGGAGCTTGAAGAGGTTGTCGATACAACCAATAAGATGGCTGATCTTTCTGCGGATGTTGAGAAAATCCTCGTTGAGTTTAAAGAAGAGTTTGATAATGTTAAGCAGGAGACAAGTACGATTGAGGGTATTACTTCCAAGACAAACCTGCTTGCGCTTAATGCGTCGATTGAAGCAGCAAGAGCAGGAGAAGCCGGCAAGGGTTTTGCGGTTGTTGCGGATGAGATTAGAGAACTTAGTAGCGGAACGCAGGTTTCTTCGAGCAGAATTATGGCGGCACTTGCACATCTTGAAGATACTTCGGCTAAGATGCTTGAATCAATAGAAGAGACAATAAAGCTTATTCAGATTAATATGGATAAGGTTGCAAATGTAAATAAGAGCGTTACCGATATTACTAATGATGCGACAAGCCTCGGAGAAAATATTCAGGTCGTTGACAGCGCGGTTAAGGAGGTTGAGGCTTCCAATAAGATACTTGTGGATAACATGAGGCAGGTATGTGATGTTATGGAGATTATGACGGGAAGCATAAACGACGCTGAAGAAACGACCAAAACCATGCTCAGTAAGTATGAAGAGAGTGCAAAAAGCGCAATCAATATTGAGACTGTTGTAGGGCAACTCATGGAGGAACTCGGTGTCGGCGGCTTCATGGGTGTTCATGATGTCAGGGAAGGCATGAAGGTTGCCATTGTTCTTGGTGGCAAAGAGCATTTGGGAGAAGTTGTAGAACGTGCTGACAAGGAATTGCATGTAAGTCTTAATAATAGTCAGGAATTGATTGATAAGAAGGCTAAGAGCGAGCAATGTCAGCTCAGAATAGTTGTGGACAATGTGTTGTACAGCTGGGAGGATATATCGATACGATTTGCAAAAGCGGGAGAAAAGGGTTCATATGTACTTGCTATTGAATCTAATCCGCAGGTGTTTAACAGAAGAAAGTACCCCAGAATGCCCCTTAAAAATGCATGTACAATCAGGTTCAAGGATACAATCTCACAGTATGATGCAAGGATGGTAAATATAAGTGCCAACGGATTTGCGTTTGCAGTAAGGGATGAAGTGTTTGCAGACTGTAAGGGTAAAAATGTGGTTGTGGATATTAAAGATTTCATGGTTTATGGTGTTAAGCTGTTGGAAGGTTGCATTATCCGAAGCTCCGATAATGACGGTGAGTACATTGTCGGATGCAGAATGCCGCAGGACAGTGAGGCAATCAGAGAATATGTAAGTCAGAATTATAGTGAATAATTATAAAAAAACTCCTCAAAATGAGGAGTTTTTTCTTGTGAATATTCAAAAAGCGAGTTATAATAATTCAAAAGAATTTTTTGAGTATCATAAAGGAGAAGAATTATGGCAAAGAGATACTACCAGCCGGAGATAGAGACAATGCCGGTGGAGCAGATTAAAGCGCTGCAGAGCGAAAGACTTGTTAAGCAGGTTAAGCACGTGTGGGACAATGTTCCGTATTACCGTGCTAAGATGGAAGCAAAAGGGGTTACTCCTGATGACATTAAGGGAATAGAGGATTTACATAAGCTCCCGTTTCTTACAAAGGATGATTTGCGTGATGCATATCCTTACGGACTTCTTGGAAAACCGCTTAAGGATTGCGTTCGTATTCAGTCTACAAGCGGTACGACAGGAAGAAGAGTTGTTGCATTTTATACACAGCATGATATTGATTTGTGGGAGGATTGCTGTGCAAGAGCCATTACGGCAGTCGGAGGAACGGACGAAGACGTTGTTCAGGTTGCTTACGGTTATGGCCTTTTTACAGGTGGCCCCGGTCTTAACGGCGGTTCACACAAGGTAGGAAGCCTTACGATTCCTATGTCATCCGGTAATACGGACAGACAGATTCAGTTTATGACAGACCTCGGTTCAACAATTCTTTGTTGTACACCTTCATATGCGGCATATCTCGGAGAGTCAATTGAAGAGAAGGGTGTAAAAGATCAGCTTAAACTTAAAGCGGGTATTTTCGGTGCGGAAGCATGGACTGAAGAGATGCGTCATGATATAGAGCAGAAGCTTGGTATCAAGGCATACGATATCTATGGTTTGACAGAGACAAGTGGTCCCGGTGTATCCTTTGAGTGTGAAGAGCAGACAGGTATGCATATCAATGAGGACCATTTCATTGCAGAGATTATCAATCCCGATACAGGGGAGGTTCTTCCGGAAGGCGAAAAGGGCGAACTCGTATTTACAAGTATTACAAAAGAGGCATTCCCGCTTTTGAGATACAGAACCAAGGATCTTTGCGTGCTTACAAGAAAGCCCTGTTCATGCGGCAGAACTCATATTAAGATGTGTAAGCCCATGGGACGCAGCGATGACATGCTTATCATCCGTGGCGTTAATGTATTCCCGTCACAGATTGAGACAGTGCTTCTTAATGAAGGAATGACACCCAACTATCAGATTATTGTAGACAGAGTTAACAACAACGATACATTTGATATCAATGTAGAGATGTCTCAGGAGATGTTCTCAGATAATCTTGCAGAGGTCACAGCTAAGGAGAAACAGCTTGTTGCAGCACTTAAGGCTATGCTTGGTATTCAGGCTAAGGTTCATCTTGTTGCACCTAAGTCCATTACAAGAAGTGAAGGCAAGGCAGTAAGAGTTATCGATAAGAGAAAGCTTTACGGTTAATCATTAGAAAGGAAGGTATAAATATGGCAGCAGTTAAACAGATTTCAGTATTTGTTGAAAATAGAAGCGGCGGGCTTGCGGATGTTACAAAGGCACTCGCAGATGCAGGTGTTAATATCAGAGCACTTTCAATATCAGAGACATCGGACTTTGGTATTTTAAGACTTATTGTCGATGATGTGTTTGCGGCAGGCAATGCACTTAAGGAGAATGGTCATATATATTCTCTTACGGATGTTATTGCAGTTGCAGGTGAGGATAAGCCGGGAAGTATTGCCAATATTATGGCGGTTCTTGCAGGGGCAGGCATCAGCCTTGATTATGCATATGCTTTCTTTGCGGAGAGCAAGGAGCTTGCATATATGATCATTAAGGTCGGCGATAGGGAGCTTGCGAAGAAAGTTCTCAAGGAAAATAATATTCCCATGGTAAGTGCGGAGCAGATTGCTAATATATAATATGAACTATTGAAACGGCAGGTCATTTAAGCCTGCCGTTTTTTAACAGATAACGGCGGAGGTTATAATGAAGACTAATATAAAGGTGTGTTATATAGGCGGCGGTTCAAAGCTTTGGGCAAGAATTTTCATGTCGGACCTTGCGGTTACGGAAGGTTTGTCGGGAGAAATGGCACTTTATGATATTGATAAAGAAGCGGCAGAACGTAATGCTAAGATTGGTGGATATATTAATAAGAATCCCAAGACAAAATCAAAACTTGAATATAAGGTATACGATAAACTGGAAGATGCGCTTAGTGGTGCGACATTTGTACTTTTATCGATTTTGCCGGGAACATTTAAGGAGATGAGAAGTGATGTTCATACTCCCGAGAAGTACGGTGTATATCAGTCAGTAGGTGATACTGCCGGACCGGGCGGAATTTTAAGAGCCATGCGTACCGTGCCGATTTATGAGGAGTTTGCAAAAAAGATTAAAGAAATTTGCCCCAATGCATGGGTTATCAATTTTACCAACCCCATGAGCATATGTATGAAGGTTTTGTATGACGTGTTCCCGGAGATTAAGGCTTTTGGATGCTGCCATGAAGTTTTTCATGCGCAGGAGCTTCTTACGGTAATGCTTAAAGAACTTCGCGGAATTAAAGTTCACAGAAGCAAAATATATACGGATGCGTGCGGTATTAATCATTTTACATGGATTACCGCGGCCAAATACGAAGATATGGATTTGATGGAGCTTATTCCGGAATTTATTGATAAATTTGGTGAAGAAGGTTATTTTGAACGCGAAGGCGAGGACAGGTTTAAATTTAAGTATGACCCGTTTGCATATGGTAACAAAGTAAAGTTCGACCTTTTTGAAAAATTCGGTGCGCTTGCGGCAGCAGGGGACAGGCATCTTGCCGAGTTTATGCCGAACAAATGGTATCTTAAGGATCCAAAGACTGTTAAGGAATGGCAGTTTAACCTTACAACAGTTGATTTCAGGGAGGAAAATCAGGCGAACCAGATTGCAGATACGATAGCTATGGCAGAAGGCAGAAAGGAGTTTAAGGTTGTTAAATCCGATGAAGAAGCAGTTGAGCTTATGACCGCTATTCTCGGAGGCGAAACCATTGTTTCAAATGTTAATATGCCGAATCGTGGCCAGATGCCGCAGATGCCTATTGGCTCAATTGTGGAAACCAATTGTGTATTTACAAGTGATTCTGTGGTTCCGGTTATGGCAAAACCTCTTCTGGAGGGTGCATGTAATCTTGTGTACAGATGTTGCGTTAATGTTGATATGACATACGAAGGTATTAAGGAAAGGAATCTTGATAAAATTTATCAGGCCTTTGCCAATCAGCCCCTGTGTAATACGCTTGGCATGGAAGAATCAAGAGAATTGTTTAAAGAGATGTGCTTAAATACCAGAGAATATTTGGATGAATATTTTGACTTAGACGAATATTTTGATGTGTAAAAACAAGCCCTTTTTGATGTTTGAAAGGCATGATAGCTGTATTTTTTGTGCAAATTATCCAAAAAATACAGCTTGATTTTTATGATATGAGTTAGATTTACAATGTGATATCAAAAAAATTAAGATATTAAAATCACATGGTCAAAAAAATCAAGGAAAAATATTAATGTGTGATGTAAAATGAGTATACACAATAAATCAAAATAGGGACAGAAGTTTAAGTTTTATGAATCAGATTACTTTTAAGCAGTATCGTAATATAGATCTTATCATATGGACTATACTTTTGGTCATATTCGAGACGATTACCACATTTGCCACTACTAAGTGGTTTGCCGCACAGGCAGTTGCAATATCAATAAGTCTTGCACTTGTATGCATCGTGATGATGCGATGGAGCGGATATGCAGCGATACTTGCGGTGGTCGGAGGGTTTGTTTACTGCCTTGCTTCGGGAGCAGAGCCGAAACAGTATCTTATATATTGTGTCGGAAACCTGTTTTCGTTGATTGCTCTGTTGCTCTTTAAGATTTTTGATAAAGAGAAGATACGCACCGGTGTTTGGAAGCTTGTACTTTTTGTTTTGGTAGCATACATCGGAATGGCAATCGGAAGAGGAACAGTTACACTTTTCTTCGGCGGTGACATTAAAGCGTTTGTGGTTTTTGCGACAACGGATATTATTTCACTGTTGTTTGCGGAGGTTATACTTATATTACTTCGTAAATCAGAGGGAATGATAGAAGACCAGAAGACATACCTTCTCAGACTCGATAGGGAGAAGAAAGAAAGCGTTCATGAAGAACAAAAAACGGAGGAATTTTTATGAAACTAAAAGCCGATGATTATCTCGTATATGATGCGGGAACGGGGAAGTACAGTGAGGATGCCGAGCAGGCGGTCAGAGATGATGTTGAGAAGCATCACTGGCTGAATGTGGCAAGGACAATCGCTAAGGATTGGCGTTTGTATCTTATGCTTGTGCCGATGATTCTTGTATTCCTGTTTTGGAGATACTTTCCGATGTATGAGCTCCTCAGCTGTTTTAAGGTAGAGGATGCCACACTTGATGTTGCGGACCAGTTATATGCGGGCTTCTCATATTTTAAGACGTTATTCTCGGGAGAATCGGGACTCTCAACAGAGTTCTGGAGAGCATTCCGTAATACATTTTTGCTTAGTTTTTACGGACTTTGCTTCGGTTTCCCGATGCCGATTATCGTTGCACTTTTCTTCAACGAAATCCGCTCTAACATAGCGAGAAGTATTTATCAGGTTATTACATATTTGCCTAAGTTTATTTCGACGGTTATCATGACATCACTCGTTACGATGCTTGTTCGTCAGTCTTCACCTCTTGCGGGTATGGAGATGGGTGTTATTTCAAGACTTCTTGTTGGTCTTGGCTGGATAACGGAAGAAGTTGGTAATGCAGGTCTTCTTAATGACCCGGGCTTCTTTAGAGCAATTTATCAGATAAGTGGTGTTTGGGAAGGCGCAGGTTACGATAGTATCGTATACTTCGCAGCGATTATTGCCATTTCTCTTACAAGCTATGAAGCTGCACAGATTGATGGTGCAGGCAAGATGGCACAGATGAGATATGTAGTATTACCTTCGATTCTTTCGACGGTAGTTATCATGCTTATCAACCGTATCGGTTCACTTCTTAGTATCGGATACGAGAAAGTATTGTTGCTTTATAATCCTAATACTTACGTTACAGCGGATGTTGTTTCTACATTTGCACAGCGTTACGGTATTACAGACGGCTTGGTTGGTATCGCATCCTCTGCGGAGATGCTCAATAACGTAGTCGGCATGATCCTTGTTATTTCGGCTAACACGATAGCCCGCAAGGCATCAGATGTTTCATTATATTAAGGAGGTACTTCTGAATGAAAAGAAAACTTGAAGTATCTGAGCTTATATTTAAGATTATCAGTTATGTATTCCTTACGGTGTTTGCAGTATCCTGTCTTTACCCGTTCTTATATGCAATTTCAGCCGCAATCAGTGGTCGTGAAGCAGTAGAGTATGGACAGATTGTATTACTTCCTAAGGCAGTTCAGTTTGAAGCGTTCCTTGGTATGTTTAACAACAACATGTTCTGGAACTCATATACGAATACATTGTTCCTTACTTTCTTTGGTACACTTTGGGCAATGGGATTCTCAATCCTCGGCGGATATGCTCTTTCTAAGAAGAGACTTATGTTCCGTAAGGGATTTAATTTCTTCCTCGTATTTACAATGTGGTTCTCTGCAGGTCTTGTACCGCAGTACAGAAACTACCTCGATACCAAGGAAGTGTTTAATTCAGTAGGTATCATGGATGATAAGTGGCTCGTAGTTATTGCGATGGGTATGGGCGCCATGAACATTATCCTTCTTCGTAACGCATTTGAAGGTGTTCCGGCCGAAATCGAAGAGGCAGCCATCGTTGACGGTGCTACAGAGATGCAGGTCCTCAGTAAGGTTTACATTCCGATGAGTAAGTCAACAATTGCAACAGTTGCATTGTTCTTCGCAATATCAAGATGGAACGGTTACTTTTGGGCAAGACAGATGATTAGTAATGCCAACGAGCATCCGCTTCAGGTATTTATCCGTCTCAAACTTGAGGAAATCCAGGATCCGGATATTATGACCGGTTGGAATGAGATATATGCGGCAGATTCAGTTATCTACGCACTTATCGTTTGTTCGATCATTCCGATACTTATTATTTACCCCTTCATTCAGAAGTATTTCGCTAAGGGCGTAAATATGGGTGGCGTTAAGGAGTAACGGTTATTATTGCTATAAGCATTTAATAATAAATTATATTAAAAGTGGAGGTACAAAATGAAAAACATGAAGAAATTGCTTGCTTTGGTTCTTGCAGTTGTTATGGTTTGCAGCATGTTAACAGCATGTGGCGGTAATACAGATCCGACAACAACAGCTCCCACAACAACACAGGGTAGCGAAGATCCGACAACAGGCGGCAACACAGATCCGACAACAGGTTCAACAGAGCCTACAACAACAGAGCCGGCTAAGAAGCTTGAGTACAAGAAGGGTACAGTTCTTCGTATGGCTACAGGTTACAACAACAAGAAGACAGGTATGAGCTTCGACGCAGAAGTTGCCGGCGAGGGTATTACTCTTGCTGATGGCAAGACATACCATGCAGGCGACTTAAAGCCTACTTGGGTTGAGGTACAGAACGTTCTCGGTATTTCTATCGAGGATAAGTACCAGGGTAACTCAGCTACTAACGAGCTTAAGTACTGGAAAGAGCAGCTTAATCAGGTTGATATCTTAAGCGGTAACACAGTAGGTCTTACAGAAGAAGGTGTTGCAGGTAACATCGTTAACCTTGCAGATTATCTTGATTATATGCCTAACTTCAAGGCTTATCTTGAGTCTAACCCGATTATGAGACTTTCTATCATTGGTGATACAAATACAGGTGCTATCTACGTAGCTCCTTACTTCGATGGTGTAGATGATATCGAGCGTATGCCTCTTATGAGAACTGACTGGGTTGAGAAGCTCCTTAATGGTGAGGGCGCTTTCACAGCAGCAGCTAGCGGCACAGTTAAGCCCGCAGTTTATGAGCCTTATATGCCTACATCAGGTAAGGTTGAAATCGAAGTAGTTAAGGCTGACGGTTCAGCAGTTGAGAAAGTAACAAAGAATTATGATGCAGCAGGTAACATCGTTAAGACTATGAATGACGCTCTTGCTTCAGGCACAGTTACAGGTGTTCAGGCAGTTCAGATGCTTAGAGATTATATCGACAAAGCATACAACGGATACTACGGTACAAACCGTGCTAACCTTTTCATCGGTCAGAACGCAGCTTGGGATGCTGACGAATTAGTAGCACTCCTTCGTTGTGTAGTTGCTAACGCACAGACACTTAACGGTACAGACACAGTTCAGGGTCTCTTCTCAAGAGAAGATGATAACAACCAGAGACGTGTTGATATGTTCCGTTTCGCAGGTACACTTTTTGGTGTTCGTGGTCTTGAGTCAAGACAGGATTACCTCTATGTAGGTACAGACGGTAAGCTTCATGACGCTCGTCAGGAAGAAGCTACATACGTAGCGCTTGAGAGAATGAACGCTATGGTTAAGGAAGGTCTTATGTCAACATCTTTCGTTAACATGGAAGATACTGATACAAAGACAATGCTTGCAACAGATGCAGGTTTTATGCACTACGATTACAACCAGACACAGACAGTTTACAATGAGACACAGCTTCAGGACGGCGAGAAGTATATGGCAGTTATGGTTCCTGTAGCTCGTTGGAACGATGGCTCAGAGAAATTCATGAGATTTACAGAGTCTTGGAGATCAGTTAAGACAGATGCTTGGGGTATCTCTAAGGCAGGTGTTGGTGATGACAAAGATAAGCTTAATGCAGCATTAGCACTTCTTGACTATGCTTACAGCCCTGAAGGACAGATTCTTATGTCATACGGTCCTGACGCTTTCATTAAGACAAATGCTGACGGTTCTTATGTAACATTTAATTTCAATGGAAAACAGATGCCGGTTATTGCAGACGCTACATATGCAGAGCTTTGGTCAAAGGCATCAGGTAACTATACAAACTACGCTCGTCAGTACCTTGGATCAACATTAGCATTTGCTAAGAGCCAGGCATTCGAGTATCAGTGTACACACGAAGTTGGTAAGGAAGGTGCAGGTTACATCTCAACAGCTATCGGTCTCGGAACAATTAAGCATCCTGAGCTTGCTATTGCAGAGAATCCTTGGTATACATCTATCCCTACAGTTCTTCCGAATACAAACGCTGAGAACGATATCCTTAAGGGATACACAGAACTTTCAAACAACTTCAATACAGCAAAGGGTAAAGTTAACTACTTCGTAGACTTTATCGTTGGTGGATATGCAGGTGAAGGTACAACTTCAAGAGCCGAGACACTTAACACAATTAAGACAACATGGAACGGTTCTGCATACCTTATGTTGAAGCAGCAGGCTTATGACAAGCTCATTAAGTTCTACAACGCTAACAAATAATAAACAGTAATCAAATGTAATTTAATTTTACGGCGGGGAGCTTTAAGCTCCTCCGCTGTAAATGTAAAAAATAATTTATTGTCGGTGAAGAGACGACAAGATAGACTTTGTCAATCTTAGACGAAGAATGGAGACAGCTATGTATAAGAAACAAATGATTCTCCAGCGAGTTGTATGCTACTTCCTTATAGCAGCAGCGACGCTTGTATTTATTTATTCCTTGGGAATTATGACAGATTTATATGACATGAAATTGGACTACTATGCACAGGATTATTATACTGTAGAAGGCGGTACTCCTATGGTACCGGGAACAGAAGTTTATTATGATATGCAGGAGTTCAACCGTGATTTTACAATGATGAGTATTGTTTTGATACTTGTTGCATTGTCACAGTTTGTATTCCAGAATCACACTCGCAGAAAATATTACATCGCAAATTACATTACTGTCATTGCCAATACAGCGGTGGGCATTTATGCAACCAAGTGGGCACTTGACAATATATTTAAATATAAAGAGCAGTTCTTGGGAATAGACTTTGAAACACTTGAAATGTTTTCAACAATATTCAAATTCTATTTTACAAAATCAACTTTCTGGTTTGATATCAGTAAAGTAGTATTTGCTATTCTCCTTGTGGCTGTTGCGTTAAATGTTATAAATCTTATATGGAAGATTATAGTGATGAGAGCGGAGAAGAAGCTTTTGTCACGCAGTAAGGAGGGTGTTGTATAATGGCAGATGTCAAAAATATCAAAGTCGATCGTATGCGTTATACAAAGAATAAGCTTTCATCCACCCTTGCATATGTCGCTATTGTTTTTAACGTATTGTATTTCGTAAGTATTTATTCATCAAATATTGGTAATTATTATTACAATATGTCGATGGGTTTGTCGGTACTTTGTAATCTTGTTTTCCTTTTGTCTGCGTTCCTTTGTTCGGAAGGTATTAAGAATTACAAGATTGGATATGCGTATTTTCTTATTATATTAAGTGTTGTACAGGTAGCACGTATATTCGGTATTCCGAAAAGAGCACATGGTACAATAATTACCCTTATTGAAGAAGAAGTTAAGGTTATGACTGACAAGCAGTTTACGTATGTTGTTGTATGTCTTTTGATTTCTGCAGCAGCATGTTTAGTTGCAGGTATTGTTGGTATTTATAAGACGGTTGTGCTTGAAAAATATAAGAAGGATAACGGACTGAATTAAAGAACCTATAGTCCGTAAAGAAAGGCGTGGCTCACAAATATGGCTTCATTAAGTTTGCAAAATCTCAATAAAATATATGATAATAATGTCCAGGCAGTTTTTGACTTTAACATGGAAATTAAGGATGGCGAGTTTATCGTTCTCGTAGGTCCCTCCGGATGCGGTAAGTCAACTACTCTCCGTATGATTGCAGGTCTTGAGGATATTTCTTCGGGAAGACTTATCATTGACGGTGAGGATGTTACACAGAAGCCTCCGAAGGACAGAGATATAGCGATGGTTTTCCAGAACTATGCTTTGTATGCCCATATGACAATATATGAGAACATGGCGTTTTCATTGACACTTCGCCATGAGAATCCTAACCTTATTCATGAGAAGGTTTTGGCAGCTGCCGAGATTCTTGGACTCACAGATCAGCTTAACAAAAAACCTAAGCAGCTTTCAGGTGGTCAGAGACAGCGAGTTGCCATGGGACGTGCGATTGTTCGTACACCTAAGGTATTCCTTTTTGACGAACCGCTTTCAAACCTTGATGCGAAGCTTCGTGGTGCTACAAGACGAGAGATTCTTCTTTTGCACAAGAGACTTAAGGCGACAATGTTATATGTAACACATGACCAGACAGAGGCGCTTACATTGGCAGACAGAATTGTATGTATGTCAATGGGATACGTACAGCAGATTGGAACACCGCTTGAACTTTATGATACACCGGCGAACCTCTTTGTTGCTTCCTTTATCGGACTTCCGCCGATGAACTTCTTTGACTGTACAGTGTCAGAAGGAAGTCTTAAGGGCGATGGGTTTGAGTATTTGCTTAATGATCATGAGAAGTCACTTCTTAAGGATTATGTAGGTAAGGTTATTACACTTGGTGTTCGTCCCGAGAATATTGTACACGGTAACAACTGTAAGCTTAATGTTATCAGTAACGAGAATCTTGGCCAGACAACACTTGTGCACGGAACAATTGGTGGACATAAGGCTACAGCTAAGTTGCGTGAATGGGCTAACTATAAACAGGGCGATGTAGTAGATGTTGCATTTAACGGAGTTCATTTCTTCGATAAAGAAACTACTAACGCAATAAGATAAAGGATTGAAGACTATGGCAAAGAATAATAAATCAATAGTATCACGAATCGGATCCGGAATTAAGGAAGCAATCAGAAAATTCCTTGTTTCCCTTAAGAAAAATCCACAGGTTATTCCGTTGTTGGCACATACGGTAGCGTTCCTCATTTTCTCTATGAATTTGACGGATATTTCAGATACTACAGCTAAGATATATGGTAAGCATATGGGACTTTGTGCATTTGTTGTAATGTTGTTTTCAATACTTGCATATGTGTGTCTGTTCAGTGCATTCCCCAAGCGTCAGAAGCCTAATTATTTGATGCTTGCGATTATCGCGGCGTTGTATGTTGCAATTATTGTTGCGGATATTCATTATGCAGGACGTATTACGGCAGCATTAACTAGAGCAGAGAGCCCTATTGAGATTACAGAGGTAACGGCATATATTCCGGTTGCACAGAAAGTAATTTCTACACATATTATTGCAGTTATTGTTTCTGCAGTAATGATAGCACTTGAGCCGGTATATGCTAAGCTTCTTAAGAAGATTAATACTTCTGTTGAAATTGAATATACAGCTAATATCGATAGCATTGATATAAGTGACGAGGAATAATTAGTAGTAATGAAAAAAAATAAGAATGTAAATACCGGGCAGAAAAAGCCTGCTGCAGAGAATTATTATAAGCTTAAGACGGATGCGGTAGAGCGACTTGTAAATGCTGATAAGAAGGCTTATGAAGAACCTAAGACGGATCCGGGCAGGCAGTATCGAAGCAGTTCGATAGACAAGATTCCTGCATGGATTAAAGCCTTGTTCATTAAGTTCTGGTTTAATGGGGCAGTATGTTTCTTTATATTCTGGGGACTTGGGCTTTATATTAACAGTATGGAGAACATGATTCTTATCATGGCAGTTGTGCTTGGTATTATAACAGATATTTTAGTTAATAATGCCTTTCGTTTCTTTGAAAGATATGAAGGTCAGAACAGCAAATGGATGATGTTCCCGCAGAAGAAGTTTTGGACTTTCTTTGCTAATATCATATATGCATTTGTGGTGCTTCTCGGAGTTATCTGGTTTTACAATATATTCAATGGAATGCTTAACAGCATTAAAGGCACGGAAGGTCAGATATATTTGGGTGTAGAACCCATAGTATTCGGTTTGAGCTACATGTTAATTGATTTGTTCTTTATCGGAATAAAGAATTTGCTTGTAAGTATAGTAACCGATGCAAAACAAAAGAATGGAATGTAATACATTTAATTTATAATTAAAGTAAGGAGTTAATTATGGCATACCTCACATTACAAGGCATAAACAAAATTTATCCCAATGGTTTTCATGCTGTGCATGATTTTAATTTGGAGATTGAGCAGGGCGAATTCATAATTTTTGTCGGTCCTTCGGGATGCGGTAAATCTACAACTCTTCGTATGATAGCAGGTCTTGAGAATATCAGTAAGGGTGAGTTCTATATTGACGGAGTTCGTGCTAACGAGAAGGGTCCTCGTGAACGTGAGGTTGCGATGGTATTCCAGAGTTATGCGCTTTATCCGCATATGTCAGTATATGATAACATGGCATTTGGTCTTACACTTCAGGGTGTAGATGATGATATTATCGAGCAAAGAGTAATGGATACAGCAAGAATTCTTGGTCTTACAGATTACCTTGACAGAAAGCCGAGAGCACTTTCAGGTGGTCAGAGACAGCGTGTTGCCGTAGGTAGAGCTATTATCCGTAAGGTTGGTATCTTCCTCATGGATGAGCCGCTTTCTAACCTTGATGCTAAGCAGCGTGTAACAATGCGTTCAGAGATTACAGATATCCATAGAAAAGTCGGCGCAACAACAATCTACGTAACACATGATCAGACAGAGGCTATGACTATGGCTGACAGAATTGTAGTTATGAAGGATGGATATATTCAGCAGGTTGGTACTCCTTATGAGTTGTATTTCAAGCCGGTTAATATGTTCGTTGCAGGTTTTATCGGTGAGCCGCCTATGAACTTTATTACAGCAGATGTTCAGAATGGGGCAATTAAGGTAGGCAGCACATCACTTGCACTTTCAAATGTGCTTGCTGCAGACAAACTTGCGTCATATGAAGGCAAGAAGATTATCTTTGGTTTCCGTCCGGAAGTAATTGAGCTTGGTGCTAAGGAAGACAGTTTCGTACTTAAGGCTGATGTAGAGCTTACAGAGCTTTTGGGTGATAATACTAACGTATATGTTGATATTGAAGGTATTAAGTCAATTCTTAAGGTAGATCCTCATGATACACCTGAGATGGATACCAATATCGAGTTCTCAATTTCTTACAAGAGCGTATATCTCTTTGATGGAGAGACAGAGATGGTTATTGATACAGACAAATAAATTTGATTTTAACCCGATATTTTGAAAGTTATTTCAGGATATCGGGTTTTTATTACGGTACTTCTTAAAAAAATTGATAAAAACACTAAAAATTCTTGAATTTTTTGATATCAGATGATATTATAAAAGAAAAAAGCTTAAGGATTGAGTAAATGAGAGGTAATATAACGAAATATAT
Source organism: Lachnospiraceae bacterium (assembly GCA_045593945.1). GTDB lineage: Bacteria > Bacillota > Clostridia > Lachnospirales > Lachnospiraceae > SIG300. The sequence continues at coordinate 29,722 of JAZNXQ010000075.1, forward strand.
ACCCAACTACTATTACAGTAAAGTAGTTGATATTGTAGATCATGAATCTACGCATCATTATCATCATGCGTTTGAGGTTTATTATATGAAAGGTGGTACCTGTAATTACTTTATAGGTAATCATTCTTATAAAGTCGAACCGGGAGATGTTATTCTTATACCGGAAGATATAATTCATCGTACCAATTACGGCGGAGTTGCGCATACGCGTCTTCTTATTAACTGTTCAGGCGAGTATATACCCGAGGATATCGCAGAGCGTATACCGTCAATTGGCTATCTTTATCGTAACAGTAAAGTTACTGCTGAGCTGGATGCGATATTTGCAAATATAGAGCGAGAATACAACCTTGGAGACGAGCTGTCGGCAGAAGCACTTAAGTGCTATACGTCAGCATTGTTTTTGCTCATTCTTCGCAACAAAAATGAGCATGAGAAGAGAGAAGAAAGCACGCTTGTCAGTACGGTGCTTAGTTATATTCAGCATAACTATATGAACGATATTAAACTGTCTACAGCTGCGAAGCTTGTTTCTGTAAGTTCCGAACATTTGTCGAGAGTATTTAAACAGGAGACCGGCTTCGGTTTTAAGGAGTATCTTACAATTCTTCGTTTGCAGAAGGCTGAAGACATGCTTAAAAATGAACCGGGAAGAGCAGTAAGTGAAATAGCATTTGCATGCGGATTTAATGATGGTAACTATTTTTCATATAAGTTTAAAGAGGCTTATGGAATATCACCGACAAAGGCCAGAGAGCAGAAAGAGGAGGCATAATGAAAGTAGCGTTTTTTGATACAAAGCCTTATGATATCCCGTCTTTTGACAAATACGGTAAGGAACAGGGAGTAACTTTTAAATATTTTGAGACAAAACTCAATGAAGATACAGTAGATTTGGCAAACGGATATGATGCGGTGTGTGCATTTGTTAATGATACAGTGGATGCTGCAGTTATAGACCGTTTGGTTGCCATGAATATACATGTTTTAGCGTTAAGGTGTGCAGGCTTTAATAATGTGGACATGAAATATGCTTATGGTAAGGTTCATGTGCTTAGAGTGCCGGCTTATTCGCCCTATGCGGTTGCGGAACATGCCATGGCATTGCTTCTTACGTCAATTCGCCGTATACACAAAGCATATATACGTTCCAGAGACTTTAATTTCAGTCTGTCGGGACTTACAGGCTTTGATTTATACGGTAAGACGGTCGGTGTTATCGGAACCGGTCGTATCGGACGTGTGTTTATAGATATTTGCCGTGGTTTTGGCATGAAGATTCTGGCATATGACAAGTTCCCTGCCAAGGGCTTAGATAACGGGGACACCATACGATATGTTGAACTCGATGAACTTTTTGCAAACAGTGATATTATATCCTTACATTGCCCACTGACAGATGAAACATATCATACGATTAACGAAGAGTCGCTTGATAAGTGTAAAAAGGGCGTAGTGATTCTTAATACTTCGAGAGGAGCATTGGTAGACGCTTCTGCGCTTCTTGAAGGTATCAAGTCGCGAAAGGTCGGAGCGGCGTGTCTTGACGTGTACGAAGAGGAATCAGACCTGTTTTTTGAAGATAATTCGGGTCATATCATGGAAGATGATGTACTCGCGAGACTTATTTCCATGCCGAATGTAATCGTGACATCACATCAGGCATTTTTAACGGAAGAAGCTTTGGAAAATATAGCGGAAACTACAGTAGATAATCTTGTGGGCTTTTTTGAGACAAATCAGTGTCCTAATGAGCTTTGCTATCGTTGTGGTGGTGCAGAAGATTGCAAGGACGGCAAATGCTTTTAAAAATTCCCGGACATCCGAGCGGGAAGGTTGAAAATTTTCCGAAATTGCCTTATAATAAAAAAGATGTTATTTATATTACAGAATAAAAAGGAGAAGACATTATGAAAATAGCATTAATT
>JAZNXQ010000076.1:0-7275 GCA_045593945.1 Lachnospiraceae bacterium
GTGCAACACATCAGGCGGATAAGCAGATTAACAATCTTCTTACGGATGAGAATCTCGACAAGGTAGAGAAGCTTACGAAGATTGCTGAAGAACTCGGCACCAATATGTCAGTTCTTGCACTTGCATGGATTCTTGAGAAAGACATAATAAGCAGCGTGATTACAGGTGCAACAAGACCCGAGCAGCTTGAGAACAACCTTGCGGCAAGCGGTTTCAAGATTCCGGCAGATGCACTTTGTGAGATAGAGAAGATACTTAGATTTACAAGATTTGAGAGACATGTGGGATAGTGATAAACAGATTGGGCTGCCGGATTACGGCAGCCCGTTTTATACTAATTTGTTGGAACGATGGATTTTAACATATCCGTTATTATGTCTATATCGATAATGCAGTCGCTTCTTAGTTGCATCCAATAACTGTCCTTCTTCCAATATGCCGTAAACGAGTCATCATCTAATCTGACATATACCGTTATATCATCAAGTGTTATAACCTGTGTCTCGGGTTTGGGCATGTATATGGTATGGGTTCCGCTTGTAAGTTGCTGTGAAAAATAAATATATTCTCCGGCAGAATTGGTATATGTGGAAAAGATATTTGTTGCGGATGCATCGCGGCTTGCAAGTGCAAAGCCTTCGGGTACATAAGTAAGCGCATATTCGCAGGAAATAGACGTCTCACTGCTCTTGTCAAATGTAAAACTGACATAGTAGTCAGATGCTTTTGTGAAAAAGGCGATAATCGGGTCTATCGCATCAACCTTATAAGCTATGGTAATTAGCAGCACAAATGATGCAGCGACAATCAGTGCCGCTTTGTGAATTGCTCTTAAAGGTGCCTTGCCGCTTCTGTTAACAGAGCTTATAAGTCGTGACATTTTCTTCTCAAATTGCGGTGAAAACATGTGCTCCGGAATATCTGCCGGTATATCGGCAAACTCATAGGCGGCGACAGTTCTTAAGGCTTCTTTAAAATCTTCTTTGCTTATCATAGTGTTATTCTCCTGTTATATTTGTTTTTGATAAAAGCAGTTTTTTGCCTCTGACAAGCTGTTTCTTGATAGTGGCGGTTTTGGTATTGAATAAATCAGCTATTTCAGGTGCTGTAAATTCCAACACGAAGTGATAATACAGGACGTCGCGGTACGTGGCGGGTAATTCGGATATTATATTGAGTAATTTGTTATATTCAAGCGTTGCGCATACAGTGTCAAGAAAATCATTGTCGGAAAGTTCGGGAATGCTTGAGTTATCATCATCCAAAGCATCCAGATACAGAGGTGTTCGACTTCGTTTTTTGATAATGTTGAGTGCAGTGTTTTTGGTGGCTTTTAAAAGATAATTCTTTAAGTCTGTGTCGTTCTGTATGCTGACTAATGTATTTATGTGTTTTGAGGCAATATTGTAGAAAACTTCATGAACGGCATCTTCGGAATCTGTATCGTTATGTAGTATGGATTGTGCCATGAGATACATTTGTGTCTTATAATTTATATATATTTGTTCAAAGAATTGTCTGTTAGCATCGTTATCAATTAAACTTAAGTATAACAGCATCATGGTAAACTCCTTTTGGCATGCTATGCCTTACGTATATACAACAAAAAAATATGTACTATAGGTGACAAAATAACTTTAACATAATGCATATAAAAATACAAAAGAAATTGTCTTCTATTCTCAGATGTCGGTTGTTGTATATATAGAACGGATAGTAATGTTGCAGTATGAATTAAATTATATGGAGGTAGATGTAAATTGAAAAAGAGAATAAGTACAATAATGGTTGTAATGATGATGTTATTTACTGCCTGTTCCGAGGCTAAGGAAGAAGTTCCCTACGGCTTTGATACAATGCCGCAGGAGTCTACCACTATGGAACAGATAACTTCAAGTACGGATGCCACGGAACCGACAACAGAAGCATCTAAGACGGCGGAAGGCTTATCTATGAAATATTGTGTGGCAGGCGAAGGGATGGCAGAAAAACTTGGAGTTGATAAGACATTAGTTTTTGTGACGTATGATCTAATGATAAAACATGTTGACTCAATAGTTTATGAGACATTTAATGAGTTGCTTGTAAACAAGTATGGCTGTGATTTTGTTGTGGAGTTTCGTGGCTACGATTTTGTTCAGTATGAAGAATTGTACCAAAAAGAAATAAGGAATATGAAGGAGTTGGGAGAGCAGACAGATATATTATGTATTGGGCAGACTGTAAATACAACTAAAGGAGATACATATGCCAATGCAATAGAGGATGGTTTGTTGGAACCGCTTGGAATGTGGTTTGAGACTGAATGGGGCAAAGTACTGAAGGAGTCATATCCTGATATTTATTGGGCAAGATTTATGCGTGATGGAGAGTGTTATGGAAAGGGTCTTGAATATTCTACATGTAATCCGGCGGTACTTTTGATAAATAAGGAGTATGTTACGGAAGAAAACGACGTAAAAAAAATAAAAACATTTGATGATATTATAGCGTTTTTAGATGGAGTAGAAAATGTTGGAGAAGATATGATACCATTGGCGGTGTCGTATAGCGGAGCATATAATAAATTCTGCGGATATTATGATTTCTTTAGCGAACACGGTATTAATGCAGGAATATGTGCCAGAGAAAAGAACGGGAAATGGGAAGCTTTTTTTAAGTTACAGGATGAAGAATATCTTGATAATTTGTTTAAGATAAGAAACTATGGGTTAGGTGGTAAATTAGCACATGGTAAAGCGGTAAATGAGGGTAAGTTTGTAGTGGCTATTGATAAAATAGCGATAGATGATTTTAATGATAATTTATTGAAGATAGAAGAAGGTAAAGGAACGTCTGCATATATGAATGTATCTGTCGGAAATATTGTTGAAGGATGGTATGAGCATATAAGAAGTAATGTTGTGGGAATTGCTTCGTGGTCTGAGTATAAAGAAGAAGCATTGCAACTGCTTGCTTTAATGCACAGTGAACCGGAATTATCAAATTTGTTGGCATATGGTTTGGAAGGTATACATTATAATGTGGTGGATGGAATTGTTAAGAAAGGGGATAAATTTTCAGATGTAAGAATGCTTTGGACTCTTAACATGGCAAATCCTATAATAACCTATCCTGTTGGATTAGAAACTACAGATAAAGAACAGCGTTACTTGGAACTTGCGGATGAAGCACGGTTAGGCATTGAGTCTCTTTATAATATTGATATGTCTGCATATAAAGATGTGTTGGAAAAAATGGATAAAGTCATGAAAGTATACGATGGTGTAACTTCTAAAGATGTTAGCTGGCTCTATAAAGAGAACTATATGGAGTTGCTTGAAGAAGCACGAAAACAGATGAAAGAACTTGGAATAGACGAGATTGTTGCTGAGATTAACAGGCAGCTTGAAGAAGCACAGAAATGAGGTGTAGTATTTGAAAAAGACTTTTAAAATAGGTTTACTAATGATGGTTTTGCTTTTTGCTTTGGGATGTGGAAAAAAAGAAGTTTCAAAAGAAAGGGTATATGGTTTCGTTGAGGGCTTTTTTGCAAAAGAAGGACTTGTAGAGGACAGTCTGCCGGTAATACTTCATGATGCAAACTGTAATCAGAGATTTATTGCATGCAGTATTATGAATTGCGAACATTTGGAGGATTCTGAAGAATGTGAGGCTTATATTGAAGGCCGCGTGTATACGATTATATATGATGGTAAGATGTACTATTTTTGTTCTGTATATGGATATATAACAGATGTCTGGGTAAAAGAACTTTCAGGTAGCGGAAGAACCAAGGTGACTACAATACCATATCACTATGAGAAAAGATATTTTCTCTTGTATGATGGTAAACTATATTTTGGTGCTACGGAAGCGATAGATGAGGATAAGACAGAGGAAAGCTTACCGTTTCTTGTTGAGTTTGATTTGAATACATATGAGCACAGGAAGATAACAGAGGGCGAGCAGCATGATCAGTATGAGGATTATAAATACAATAAAATAGAAATACTGGATGGGGAACTGTATTATGTATTTAATGGTTTTATGCCTGATTATCATGAACTGCACCAGGAGGCAATGACAGGGGATAATATTCTTGAAGATTTAGAGGAGGCTGAAAAACTTAGGGACTATTGTGTCTGTAAAGTAGATCTTGATACGCTTGAAAAGACGCAGCTTTTTACGGGGGAGGATTTTGAAAGATACGAACTTATGGGACTGAGTGGAGATTATTTGATTTTTCACGATACTGAAACAAACGGAGCTGTTAGGATGGATTCGTCAGGAGTAATGGAAACCTTGGTTATGCCCGAAGGTTTGGAGGTGTGGGAATTTAGTGTTGGGAATATTGTTATGGGAGATTATATAGTTACATATAACTATAAGGATAATACTGTAAGTTTTATATCAGTTAAGAACGGTACTAAATTAAAACGTGACCAAAAAGAAAGCGAACCAGTACCTTTAGTGTATAATGAGGCTATTGATGCGGTGTATGCTATCGATAGAACTACAGGAGAACAAAGAAGATGCATTATAAGCGTGGAGGATTTAATATCGGGGAATTTTGAATAATTGTATAAGCCTTTGGAGGTCATTGTATGTTAAAAAGTGAAACAGGTAGGGTCTTTTTTAACAGAAGTGTTGTGGGTTTTATTGTATTTGTTATATTGCTTAATTTTTTGCAGATGCATTATCTTCAGAATAAAAATATAGATGATAACGGGCTTTCGGGATATCGTGCCGTATGGAAGCAGGCAGAAGCTAAGTATGCGGCAGAAGGAGATGAGGGCGCGAGGGAATGGCTTGCTTCGCAGTCGGAGACTTGGGGTGAAGATAAGTCGGTATATAATTATGTGCTGTCCGAATACGAGAAGATTCTTGGCTATGATATTTATCTTGAAGAGCTTATAGAATATTCAAAGCGCATAACGGGTGTGTCTATTTTTGCTGATAAGGAAAGCTTTTCGTACAGGAATATCAGAAGTATGATGGGACACTATGAGGCTATGCGGGGAACGACACCGTATCCGTCGCCGTCACTTGGGTTTGAGAGTGCCACGAATTCGGGAATAACCGACATCATAGCCGTTGTGACAATTATATACATATGTGTGTTTGTCTGGCTTAGGGACAAGGAGGATAACAATCTTGTGCTTATCAGAACAACGCCTGTAGGACGTACAACGCTTGTTTTTAGCAAGTTGTTTATGCTTACGGTATTTGTATTCTTGCTTAATATTTTTCTTAATGGTGTCAATCTTCTTGTGGGAGAGGCAGTGTACGGACTTGGTGAGTTGGGGCGCGAGATAGTATCTGTTTTGGGTTACAGGAGTACGGTACTTAAGATTACGGCAGGAGAGTATCTTGTGCTGTTTATGGCGTGTAAATTTGCTTCGTATATGGCGGCCATGTTGCTTGTAAGTGCATTGTTTTGTTGCAGTAGGTCGAGCCTTACGGGATTTGGCGGTGTGCTGGTGGCAGTCGGGGCAGGTGCCGGATTTTACTATTTGATACCGCGAAGCTCGGTGTGGATGGTTTTTAAGTATATGAATCTGTATGGACTTATGCGTACGGAGGATTATCTGGGTAACTACATCAATCTTAACTTTTTTAAAAATCCCGTGCCGCTTTGGATTTGTGCTGTGTTACTGTGCGTTGTTCTTCTTACAGTCGGAACGGTGATAACGATAAAATGGTTTGTCAGAATACGCGGGCAGGTAAAGCTTCCGAGGCTGTTGCTGAAAGCACAGGGTATTTATGTACGTTTTACCAATAAGACAATAAAACATGTAAGTGCTTTTTGGCATGAGCAGCAGAAAATTTTTTTGACGCAGGGAGTGCTTGTGATATTAGTGTTATTGGCTTGTTTGCAGGTTTGGCGGGCTGATACGATTAAAGCATCTTATAAGGGCGATGTGGGCTATTATTACAGCATATATATGAGACAGCTTGAAGGACCGGTGGATGAGAGTAAGAAGGAATATCTTCTGGCGGAGAAGAAGACTGTTGAGGATAAAATGCAGAAGCAGGCTGTTGATAAGGCTCTTAAAAAGATAGCATATCTTGAGGAGAGCGGTGGTTACATCCTGTATGAAGGTGGCTGGGAAGAGATAACGGCAGGAATTTGGCATAGGCCGGATTTGCTAAATGTGGCATTTTTGACGGTTGGTCTGGTGTTAACACTTTCGGCTATTTTCTCAACGGATAAGCAGTATGGAATTTACAGGCTTATTACGACTACGCCCAAGGGGCGGCATCTGCTTCAGGTTATAAGACTTGTTACGGGACTTGTTATATCATTTGCGGTGTTCTTTTTGACGTACTATTTTCAAACAGTTAAGATATGGGAAAAGAACAGGCTCACAAAGGAAATGCTGTCGTATCCGGCGTGCAGTCTTGAGCATCTGTCGCGTTTTGGAACGGAGTTTACGCTTGGCGAATATCTTGTATTGCTTACGCTGGTGAGGTTGTTTGCGCTTGTTGTCGGTGGTTGTTTGATACATTTTGTTGCAGGACGCCTTGGAAGTGTGTCACGTACTTATATAGTTATGACTATAGTGCTTGTGATGCCTGCGGTTATGGTTATGGAGAATATGCATATGCTTGGCGCATATTATCCGTGGTCGCTTTTTGCAGGGAATCTGGCACTTACATATCCTATGCAGAAGTTTGTGCCACTTGTTGTTTGCTATTTTATTGTGCTGTGTTTCGGAATATACAGTGCTTGTCATAAGAAAAGAACTTAGAGGGAGCGGGTATGGAACTTAAATTAGAAAACTTAACCAAGGATTACGGTTCAAACCGTGCCCTTGCTAATTTTAACTTTACTTTTACGGAAGGCGTGTACGGTCTTCTTGGACCGGATGGTGCCGGTAAAAGGACTATGATGAACATAATAACCGATAATCTTGCGGCGACATCGGGCAGGATTACTTTTGACGGCGAGGATATTAAGAAGCTCGGCCCGGAGTATCTTAAACAGATAGGTTTTATGCCGCAACAGCAGAATCTTTACCCGTCTTTCTCGGGACTCAGGTTTATGTATTATATGGCGGCGCTTAAGGGCATGAAGAAGAAGGAAGCCGATGAGCAGATACCGAAGCTCATTAAGATGGTGAATCTTATGGGGCATGAGGATAAGAAGCTCGGTGCATATTCCGGCGGTATGAAGCAGAGAATCCTTATTGCACAGGCGCTTCTCGGTAACCCGAAGATTCTTATTATGGATGAGCCGACTGCGGGACTCGACCCGAAGGAGCGAATCAGAATCCGTAACATCATTTCCGA
>JAZNXQ010000077.1:0-6947 GCA_045593945.1 Lachnospiraceae bacterium
GCCTTTTTCGGGCTTATCCACAATCCAATCCTGTACGCGGTTATGTATGGAGTTCTCTTCGGCATTGTAGCTGAGTCCGGGCTTTGAAAGCGTAACGGGACAGATGCTGCAGAGAATATGATCAAATACCTCGTCAGAAGCATCGTCCATCTCGAGACCATCACTTGTTTTGCCGGGAACGTCATATACAGAGTGTATCAAAAGTATAAGAAAGTTGCCGGGTGCCTCATAATGCTCGATAATTTTGTCATAGAACTCGCCGATTAATTCAGTGTCAGTAAGTTTGCTTTCTCTCAAACGGTACAAAAATTCCTGCGTGCCGCCTTCTGCTTCCTCTTTCATTGGGAAGTTGAGGTTTAAAAGATTACGGCCTACAGTTCCGCCCAAAGTCTTTCTGAACAGTTCGTAATACTTGAAGCGTTCTTCCTCAGGGAGCGAGAGAAAAGCCTCCTTAAATTCAAGCTTTTTTTGCTTCTCACCATCTACATAGCAACCGCATATGCGGGTAATTGCGCAGTTCTTGTCATTGAATTGTTTACGGATTTCGTTAACTTCTTTTTTTATCATTGTTATTGCCCTTCTTACATTATAATCGTTAATTTAATTTAAGGTTCTTAAACTAACATTACATAATTTTATAATATTTTAGTCAAGTTTGTCAATCAAACCAATTTCTTACTATATGTAAAAATATTACATATAATGGAAAATAATGTTTGCAAAGTGCATACAAATATAATATAATTGAATACATGGGAACGGTTGCCCCTTGAGAGAGGGGGAGGATGCCTATGCAATATGTTACATATGATAACCTCATACAGTTGGGATTGCTCATAGTAGCTATTATAGGTCTCGTTTATGAGATAAGTCACAGAAAGACAAAATAGACCGCCCCGAGCCTGAGAACTTGGACAGTCTATTTTAGTTCATTTCACTTGCAAGGGGTACAACCTAGTACCTCCATTTAGGAAAATTTTAACACATTTCTTTAACTTTGTAAATATCCATTCTCTTCCATATCACAATATATTTTTACTAAATAATTTTGTACATTCTCGAGTTTTCTCGTCTAAACTACTAAAAATTATCTTTCGCTTGAAAAAAGCCTGAAAATGTGTTACGATGATAGCACTATTTATGTAAAAGATTATGATGGAGACAGTAGAATTGCCCAAACGTCTAAGCGAGCCGGAGTTGGTGTGAGTCCGGTATCAGTAGGGTTATTTGAATATCACTCCGAAGTTGCAGAGCCCAAAGCGTTGCGAGTAAGTTCTGACGGGTTTCCGCCGTTATCGGGAGCGCATATGAAGTGTATGCAGAGTAACAGGTGGTTTTGCGAGGTTTGGTCTTCGTCCTTTTACGGACGGGGACTTTTTTTGTGCTTAAACTTTCATTTAGCGAGAGCCGCGACAACGAAAGCACACAAGTGCTTGAGTACAAGAAGGAGGATAATTATGTACGACAAAGTATCGACAGACTTGAATTTCGTGCAGAGAGAGAAGAAGGTTGAACAGTTCTGGAAGGACAATAAGATTTTCGAGAAGAGTATGGAAGCCAGAAAAAATGGCGAGACATACACTTTTTATGACGGACCGCCTACGGCAAACGGTAAGCCGCACATCGGTCACGTTCTTACACGTGTAATTAAGGATATGATCCCGCGTTACCGTACAATGAAGGGCTACATGGTTCCGAGAAAGGCCGGATGGGATACACACGGTCTTCCTGTTGAGATTGAGGTTGAGAAGTTACTCGGCCTTGACGGCAAGGAGCAGATTGAGAGCTACGGTCTTGAACCTTTCATTAATAAATGTAAGGAAAGTGTTTGGAAGTATAAAGGAATGTGGGAGGATTTCTCAGGTACTGTAGGCTTCTGGGCAGACATGGATGATCCTTACGTTACTTACCACGACAACTTTATCGAGTCAGAGTGGTGGGCACTCAAAGAAATCTGGAATAAGAACCTTTTATACAAGGGATTCAAGATTGTTCCTTATTGCCCGAGATGTGGAACTCCGCTTTCTGCACAGGAGGTTGCACAGGGATATAAGGACGTTAAAGAACGCTCAGCAATTGCACGTTTCAAAGTAGTAGGCGAGGATGCATATATTCTTGCATGGACAACTACACCTTGGACACTTCCGTCCAACGTTGCACTTTGTGTTAACCCGGTTGAGTCATATGTAAAGGTTAAATGCGCTGACGGCTACACATATTATATGGCAGAGGCACTCTGCGATACAGTGCTTGGTAAGTTCAAGACAGAAGATGCTCCGGCATACGAAGTATGAGAGCGGTATACAGGTAAGGAGTTGGAATACAAGGAATATGAGCCGTTATTTGATTGTGCTCTTGATATCTGCAAGGCACAGAGCAAGAAGGCACATTACGTAGTATGCGATAGCTATGTAACTCTTTCAGATGGTACAGGTGTTGTTCATATTGCACCTGCATTCGGTGAAGACGATGCTAAGGTAGGACGTGCTTACGATTTACCTTTTGTACAGCTTGTAGACAGTAAGGGTGAGATGACAAAAGAGACTCCTTACGCAGGCGTATTCGTTAAAAAAGCAGATCCTATGGTTTTAACAGACCTTGACAAAAAAGGCCTTCTTTTTGATGCACCTAAGTTTGAACACAGCTATCCTCACTGTTGGCGTTGTGATACACCGCTCATCTACTATGCTAGAGAGTCTTGGTATATCAAGATGACAGCCGTTAAGGATGATTTGGTTCGCAATAATAATACAATTAACTGGATTCCTGAGTCCATCGGTAAGGGACGTTTCGGTGACTGGCTCGAGAATGTTCAGGACTGGGCTATTTCACGTAACCGTTACTGGGGAACACCCTTAAATATCTGGGAGTGTGAGTGTGGATATCAGCATTCAGTAGGAAGCCGTGCAGAGCTTGCAGAGCTTACCGGCAATCCGGAAGCAGCAAAGGTTGAGCTTCACAAGCCTTATATTGATGCAGTTACTTTCCTTTGTCCTAAGTGTGGCAAGCACCATATGAAGAGAGTACCGGAGGTTATCGACTGCTGGTTCGATTCAGGAGCGATGCCTTTTGCACAGCATCACTATCCTTTCGAGAACAAGGAGCTTTTTGAAGCACAGTTCCCGGCACAGTTTATTTCAGAGGCAGTTGACCAGACAAGAGGTTGGTTCTATTCACTTCTTGCAGAATCAACACTTCTTTTCAATAAGGCACCTTATGAGAACGTAATCGTACTCGGTCACGTTCAGGACGAAAACGGTCAGAAGATGAGTAAGTCAAAGGGTAACGCAGTAGACCCGTTTGATGCACTTGAAAGCTTTGGTGCAGATGCCATCCGTTGGTATTTCTACATCAACAGCGCACCGTGGTTGCCTAACCGTTTCCATGACAAGGCTGTTATGGAAGGTCAGCGTAAGTTCATGGGTACATTGTGGAATACATATGTATTCTTCGTAACATACGCAAGTATTGATGAATTCGATGCAACAAAATATACATTGGATTATGACAAGCTTCCTGTTATGGATAAATGGCTTTTATCAAAGCTCAACTCAGTAATCAAGGCAGTTGATAACAACCTTGAGAACTACAGAATTCCTGAGGCTGCAAGAGCACTTTCAGAGTTCGTGGATGAGATGAGTAACTGGTACGTAAGACGTTGCCGTGACCGTTTCTGGGCAAAGGGCATGGAGCAGGATAAGATTAATGCGTACATGACTCTTTATACAGCACTTGTTGATATCTGCAAGGCGGCGGCTCCGATGGTACCGTTTATCACAGAGGAGATTTATCAGAACCTCGTATGCAGCATTAATAAGACTGCTCCCGAGAGTATCCATTTGTGTGATTTTCCTGTTGTTAACGAAGCATGGATTGATGCATCACTTGAGGCAGATATGAAGAAGGTTCTTGAGATAGTTGTTCTTGGCCGTGCATGCCGTAACGCGGCTAATATTAAGAATCGTCAGCCTATTGCCGATATGTATGTACGTCAGGAGGATGAGAGCAGTGCGCTTTCAGACTTCTACGCAGAGATTATCACAGACGAGCTCAACGTTAAAAATGTTAAATTTACATCGGATGTAAGCGCATTTACAAGCTATACTTTCAAACCGCAGCTCAAAACTCTCGGTAAGCGTTTCGGAAGCAGACTTAACGCACTCCGCGAAGTTCTTAATAACCTTAACGGTAACGAGGCGATGAACGAGCTTAATTCCAAGGGCACTCTTACAATTGTTGTTGAGGGAACAGAAGAAGTGCTTGAGAAGGACGATTTGTTAATCGAGGCAGCGCAGGTTGAAGGTTATGTTTCGGACAGCGACAGAGGAATTACGGTTGTTCTTGATACCAACCTTACAGAAGAGCTTATTGAAGAAGGTTTTGTACGTGAGGTAATCAGTAAGGTACAGACAATGCGTAAGGAAGCAGGCTTTGAGGTTACAGACCGCATTATCGTTTACCAGAACGGTAACGACAAGCTTTCTGAGATAATCAAGAAAAATGAGGAAGAGATTAGTAACGTTGTACTTGCTAACGAGATAGTAACAGGCAAGATGGACGGCTATAATAAAGAGTGGGATATTAATGGGGAGAAGACAGAATTAGGTGTAGTAAGACAGTAAAGGAGTAATTTATGAAACGTACATTTAATAAAGAATTCTTCAAAAGAAGCGTAGTTTATAACGTAAAGACGTTATACAGAAAGTCCATTGAGGAGGCAACTCCCAAGCAGATATTTGCAGCTGTTGCATATGCGGCAAAGGACTCTATCATTGATGCATGGATTGCAACTCAGAAGGAATATGACAAAGCAGACCCCAAGACAGTTTATTATTTATCAATGGAATTTTTGATGGGTCGTGCACTTGGTAACAACCTTATTAACCTTACATTTTATGATGAGGTAAAAGAAGCTCTTGAGGAGCTTGGCTGTGACCTTAACCTTATTGAGGACCAGGAGAGGGATGCAGCGCTTGGTAACGGCGGTCTCGGAAGACTTGCAGCATGTTTCCTTGATTCACTTGCAACTCTCGGTTATTCAGCATATGGCTGCGGTATACGTTACAAATACGGTATGTTCAAGCAGGAAATCAAAGATGGTTATCAGATTGAAGCACCGGATAACTGGCTTAAGCATGGCAATCCTTTCGAGATGAGACGTGAAGAGTATGCTAAGGAGATTCGTTTTGGCGGACATGTAAATTGTTATACAGACGAAAACGGAAGAAATCATTTCGTACAGGAAGGCTATCAGGCAATTAGAGCCGTGCCTTATGATTTGCCGGTAGTAGGTTACGGTAATAACGTAATCAACACACTTCGTATCTGGGATGCAGAGCCACTCCAGCAGTTTAACCTTTCATCATTTGATAAGGGTGATTATCTTAAGGCGGTTGAGCAGGAAGCTCTTGCCAAGACTATCGTAGAAGTGCTTTATCCGAACGATAACCACTATACAGGTAAGGAACTTCGACTTAAGCAGCAGTATTTCTTCGTATCTGCAAGCTTGCAGACAGCAGTTGAGAAATACATGAGCAATCACGACGATATTCATAAGCTTTATGAGAAGGTAACAATCCAGATGAACGATACTCATCCGGCTATGTCAGTTGCAGAGCTTATGAGGATCCTTATGGATGATTATAAACTTGAGTGGGATGAGGCCTGGGAGATTACAATCAAGACCTGTGCTTACACTAACCACACAATTATGGCAGAGGCACTTGAGAAATGGCCTATCGACTTGTTCTCAAGACTTTTGCCCCGTGTATACCAGATTATTGACGAGATTAACAGAAGATTTGTTAAAGAAGTTGAGGAAAAATATCCTAACGAGTATGATAAGGTTCGCAAGATGGCAATCCTTTACGAAGGACAGGTTAGAATGGCAAACCTTGCAATCGTAGGTGGATATTCAGTTAACGGTGTTGCGAGACTTCATACAGAGATTCTTAAGAAGGAGACACTTCGTGACTTCTACCAGATGATGCCTGAGAAGTTTAACAGCAAGACTAACGGTATTACACAGAGAAGATTCCTTTTACACGGCAATCCTCTTCTCGCAAACTGGGTAACAGACCACATCGGCGATGGCTGGATTACAGCACTCGACCAGATGAAGAAGCTTGTACCTTTTGCAGACGATGCTAAGTGCCGGAAGGAATTCATGGAAATTAAATATCAGAACAAAATTCGTCTTGCCAAATATATTAAGGAGAATAACGGTATCGACGTAGACCCGAACTCTATTTTCGATGTACAGGTTAAGAGACTTCACGAGTATAAGCGTCAGCTTCTCAACATTCTCCATGTTATGCACCTGTATAACAAGCTTAAGGCTAACCCGGGAATGGATATGCAACCCGTAACATTTATCTTCGGTGCAAAGGCATCTGCAGGATATCACAGAGCAAAATCAATTATCAAATTGATTAACAGCGTTGGAGATGTTGTTAATAACGACGCATCAATTAACGGTAAGATTAAAGTTGTATTTATTGAGGATTACAGAGTATCCAATGCAGAGCTTATCTTTGCGGCATCTGACCTTAGTGAGCAGATTTCTACAGCAAGTAAGGAAGCTTCAGGTACAGGTAACATGAAGTTTATGCTTAACGGTGCTGTTACAATCGGTACAATGGATGGTGCTAACGTTGAAATAGTTGAAGAGGTTGGACTTGAAAATGCATTTATCTTTGGTCTCAGCTCTGACGAAGTAATCAATTACGAGAATCACGGTGGTTATAACCCTATGGATGTATACCATAGCGATGCGGAACTTCGTAAGGTAATTGACCAGTTAATTGACGGAACATATGCACCTGACGATAAGAAGCGTTTCGAGGATATCTACAATTCACTCGTAAACGGTGGCAAGGACGTATACTTCATCCTTAAGGATTTCAGATCCTACGACGATGCGCGTAAGAGAGCTTACGAAGCATACG
>JAZNXQ010000078.1:0-3355 GCA_045593945.1 Lachnospiraceae bacterium
TTATGCTTACAGCAATGGCCGAACGAGGTACAGTTGAGAAGGCAAAAGAACTCGGTGCGGATGACTATATTCTTAAGCCTTTTGCTCCGGCTAACATAATTGCAAGAATACGCTGATAACTACAGGCTTTTGCCTGCCGCATACGCATTCTTCATAATCTCGCCATCCGCGTCCAAGCTGTCAGCGCTTGTATGCACTATCTTGGCATGCAATACCATATCCCTGTTCTGAAAATCCTTAAGGAACCAATCGTATGCCTTTTCTGCGGACTCGTATCTATCCTTTGCACCCTGCGCAAATACGCCTACAAGCTTAATTCCCGGATGTACACGAACACCGTCTGCAGTAATCAGGCAATAATGTCTGTTCATATATGTAATCATCGGACCGCTGACCTGTGAACAATAATTAGGAGCCGCAAGTATGAGCGCACCACATTCATGCAAATCCTTCCAATAAGGTGCTAAATCATCCTGTACAATACAATCTACTTTGTTTTTTTTGCAGGTGCCACACGCCTGACACCCCTTCACGTTCATATCATTCAAATGATACTCTACAACCTCATGTCCGGCCTCTCGCGCACCTCTTAAAACTTCGTTGGCAATCGTTGCGGATGGTCCGTTCTTATGCGGACTACCAAATACAGCTACTACTTTCATTATTCCTTCTCCTTTTTATCTTTCACATTCTCCCGGTACTTCGGGGTCACCGGGGTCATCAAGTATCTGAATGGCAGTTGCCGGTCCAAGCTCTCTCCAGTCATTAAGCACCCAGACAACTTCCTTTTGCGGCGTAACTTCGACTAACTGTGGCGTTGTGCCTTTTGCTCCCATAGAACAAAGAATCGTATTACCGTTCTTGAGTCTTACGCACGACTGACTTCCGCCAGGCCTGTATTCTGTAGGAAGCTCATCAAGACATATCTCCCAAACAACCTCTCCGGCACGATTTATTTCACGTGTTGCCCTGTCACTCTCTGAAGTAATTAACGTATTGCCGTTAAGCAAACGTACAGCCGCCCACGGCTTACCTATTTCATACTCCCATATCACATTAAAATCCATGTCATATTCAACTACTTTATTAAGCGAAAGATACGGTACCAAAAATGTATTATCCTTAGTCATTCGAAAACGACGAAACTGTCCATGAACGTCTTTAACACGCTCCGAATCATACGGAACCTCATGTTCATATGTAACTTCATTTGTTTTGGTATTTACAATTACTGCACGAGGCGGAACAGCATTGATAACCATCAGTACCCTGTCCTCGTCAAGCGGTTGCATAGTATGTACTTCTTCATTTTCGCCTATATCAAACTTCCAGACAAGCTTTTTATCGGGTGTCACCTCACCCGCCCAGTACATACGCGAAAACACAATATTACCGTTTTTTTTCATCCAGATATCGTCATATTCATAGCCCTTGCCGGAATCAAATGTCCAGATAATCTTACCCTCATGAACAAGAAACATTCGATTGCAATCCTCACCTATGTAAAGCATGGAATGCTGCGCAAGGCCGTTTCCCGGATAACTCTCCGGTGTAGCCTCTGTGCCTATTTTCCATACAGGTGCATCAATTTCTTTCTCATCTTCACCACGTGCCGGAACACCGGGAGCCGTAAATTTCCCGATTATATCCATAAGAGGCGTATCTTTTTTATTACTCATAATTTATCCCTCCTCAATACATTTTTAATAAATTATAGTTTTAAAAAAGTCACCCATCTACCTCTTTCTTACACATTTTTCCCTCAAAAAGGAGCTTTTTCAATTCTTCTGCATCATTATCTTTGATTGCATCTCTGTATTTTGTAAGCTCATCAATAAAAAACTCAAGCTCATACAAAAGGTGGTCTTTATTCTCAAGGAAAAGTTCAGTCCACATATTTTCATTAAGCCATGCTACTCTTGTAAGATCCTTGTAGCTTCCTGCTGAAAATCCTTTATGCTCTCTTGCTGTCGGACTCTTTATAAATGCATTCGACACCACATGTGCCATCTGTGAAGTAAATGCAATCATTTTATCATGCTTTTCTGCTGTCGTAACAGTTACCTCACTAAATCCTGCTGGTATAAGTAATTCCTTTACGTGCGCAAGAAATGCTATATCATCATATGTCTTCGGAACAAGCACCATTGTTGCATTCTTAAACATATCCTTGCTGCTGTATTTGTAACCCGAGTAGTGAAGACCTGCCATCGGATGTCCTCCTACAAATGTAAAACCGTACTTCTCCGCAAGTGCAAAGCCCGCCTTACACACCTCTTCCTTAGTACCGCAACAATCAATTACTATACTTGATTTGTTGATATGCGGTGCCATCTTCTCAAGATATGCAATTGATTCCTTAGGATAAAGCGCAACAAATATTAAATCACAATCCTTAATTGTATTCTCATTAAGCTCATCTGCCATATCTTCTGCAAGAATTGCAAGCTTAACTATCTTAGTATCAATATCGTAACCGTATACTTCCCAGTCCTTATGTTCATTGTATGCTTTTATAAGTGAGCCTCCAATAAGACCCATTCCGACTACTCCGACTTTCATTCTTTTATTGCCTCCATTACTCTGTTAATTTTCTTAGAGATTTTGTCAAACTGCTCGGGTGTAAGTGACTGTGCTCCGTCGCAAAGTGCTTTCTGCGGATTGTTGTGTACCTCAATCATAAGTCCGTCAGCGCCCGCCGCTACTGCCGCAAGTGCCATGGGCTCTACAAGCTTTGAAATTCCGGTTGCATGGCTCGGGTCAACAACTATCGGAAGATGTGTAAGCTCGCGAAGCATCGGTACTGCTGACAAATCAAGCGTGTTTCTTGTGTAAGTCTCAAATGTACGAATTCCTCTCTCGCAAAGAATTACGTTCTCGTTACCGCCTGCCATAATGTACTCGGCACTCATAAGAAGCTCTTTAAGTGTATTGGCAAGACCACGCTTAAGTAAAATTGTCTTATTGGTCTTACCAAGCTCTTTAAGGAGTTCAAAGTTCTGGGTGCTTCTTGCACCAACCTGAATAACGTCAACATCCTCAAAAAGAGGCAAATGATTGGCGTTCATGATTTCAGTTACAATCGGAAGTCCTGTTGCTTTCTTAGCCTTAAGCAAAAGTTCCAAGCCCTCGGCCTTCATTCCCTGGAAATCGTACGGTGAAGTTCTGGGTTTAAATGCACCGCCACGAAGCATTGTTGCTCCTGATGCCTTTACCTTGTTTGCAACCTCAAGTATCTGCTCTTCCGACTCAACCGAACACGGACCTGCTATTATCGCAAAATTGCCTGCACCGATTCTTGTATTGCCAACTTCTATTACACTATCTTCAGGATGAAACTTTCTGTTCGCACTCT
>JAZNXQ010000079.1:0-3178 GCA_045593945.1 Lachnospiraceae bacterium
TGGCATATTGGGAGAACGTAAAGAATCGTGATCACAACAAGCTTGGCCGTGAGATGGAGCTGTTTACCACAGTTGATGTTATCGGTCAGGGACTTCCCCTTTTGATGCATAAGGGTGCGAAAATGATTCAGACCATGCAAAGATGGATTGAGGATCTTGAGGAAGAATGGGGTTATGTACGCACCAAAACTCCTTTAATGGCTAAGAGTGATTTATATAAGATTTCCGGACATTGGGGACATTATAAAGAGGGTATGTTTGTTCTGGGTGATGAAGAGAAGGACAAAGAGGTATTTGCACTTCGTCCCATGACATGTCCTTTCCAGTACTATGTATATAAAGCAAGCCAGAAGTCTTACAGAGACCTTCCTATAAGATACGGCGAGACATCTACACTTTTCAGAAATGAGGAGTCAGGTGAGATGCACGGTCTTACACGTGTTCGTCAGTTTACTATTTCAGAGGGTCACTTAATTGTAAGACCTGACCAGATGGTAGAGGAGTTCAAGGGCTGTCTTGCACTTGCAAAATATTGTCTTGATACACTCGGAGTTGGTGAGGATGTAACATACAGACTTTCTAAGTGGGATCCGAACAACAAAGAGAAATACGTTGGTTCTGCAGAAGTTTGGGAAGAGACACAGCAGAATATTCGTGACATTTTAAATGAACTTGGAATTCCTTTCTACGAAGGTGAAGGCGAGGCTGCTTTCTACGGCCCTAAGGTAGATATCCAGGCAAAGAACGTATACGGCAAGGAAGATACAATGATTACAATTCAGTGGGATGCTGTACTTGCTGAGCAGTTTGACATGTACTATGTAGACCAGAACGGTGACAAGGTTCGTCCTTATATCATCCACAGAACAAGTATGGGTTGCTACGAGAGAACACTTGCATGGCTTATCGAGAAGTATGAAGGTATGTTCCCTACATGGCTTTGCCCCGAGCAGGTACGTGTACTTCCGATTTCTGAGAAATATCAGGATTACGCTGAGTCTGTTCGCAAAGAGCTTGCTAAGAACGGTATCCTTACAACAATGGATAACAGAAGCGAGAAGATTGGTTACAAGATTCGTGAAGCAAGACTTAACAGAATTCCTTACATGCTCGTTGTTGGTCAGAAGGAAGAGGAAGAAGGCCTTGTATCTGTAAGAAGCCGTTTTGAAGGTGACGAAGGTCAGAAGCAGCTTAAAGACTTCATTGCTGAAATCAGCGAGGAAATCAGAACAAAAGCAATCCGTAAAATTAATGTACAGGAAGAAAAGTAAAATCTTTTAGTGTATAATTTTACTATATATGTAAAAAATAAGGACGCAGGATAATCCTGTGTCCTTGTTTTTGTCTTGGGGTAAGCATTGATTCGCAGCTTTTAAATAGACATTGCAAGGAATATTTATGAATTCCAGGAGGAGATTAAAATGCCTATTTTAAAATGTGATGTAGTAAGCTGTGTGCACAATGCAGAGCGTTGTTGTTGCAAAGGAGCAATTCTTGTTGAAGGAGATTCGGCAAAGGATGTAGAAGATACATTCTGTGCAAGCTTTTATGAAAAAGCGGAGGATTCTTTTAAGAATGTGTATGAGTCTCCGAATTACAGTCTTCAGATTGATTGTGAGGCTGAAAACTGCGTGTATAATGAAGACTGCGAATGTCAGGCAGACAGCGTCGGGATATGCGGTGGAAAAAGATGTGATTGTGCGGAAGATACGGCGTGTTCGACTTTTAAGTGCAGGTGATTGGAAGAGTAAAGGAATGGCGGGCGTCATTCCTTTTTTGTTAAGTTGTAATTGTGTTTTTGTTAAGAAGAATGTATAATTTATATAAATTTGGATTTGGTGGAGGTACAAGATGGATTGTGTTTTTTGCCATAAAGAAAAAATAGTAACAGATATTGTTTATGAAGATGATTTAG
The DNA here is from genome assembly GCA_045593945.1 of Lachnospiraceae bacterium. Lineage (GTDB taxonomy): Bacteria > Bacillota > Clostridia > Lachnospirales > Lachnospiraceae > SIG300. The sequence goes on from JAZNXQ010000079.1 coordinate 1,916, forward strand.
TAATGGCATTTATGGATATGGAACCTATAAACGAGGGACATATATTACTTGTTCCAAAAGAACATTATCTTGATGTTGATGAAATGCCGGATGAAACTCTTTCGCATTTGATGATAATATCAAAGAAAATAGTATCTGCCTTGAAAGAAATATATAAACCTAACGGATATAGTATTATGCAAAACGGCGGAGAATTTAATGATGTCGGTCATTATCATCTGCACATATTCCCGAGATATACAGGTGATGGTTTTGGGTGGACTTATGGAGATGAGCCTAAAAAAGTAAATGCTGAAATAGCAAAAAGGATTAGGGATAGGATTAATTAAATTCGAATTTGTAAAGAACTCAAAAAATTCACATAGCCACAGAAAGGTAAAATCATGACACGAGCAGTTATTTTTGACATGTTTGAAACGTTAATTACACACTATAAAAGTCCTCTGTACTTCGGGGTGCAGATGGCAAAGGATATTGGTATTAGTGAGACAGAGTTTCGGAAAACCTGGACTCCGACAGAACATGACCGTTCTATAGGTAAGATTACTTTTGAAGAAGTAATTACATATATCCTAAAAGAGAATAACTGTTATTCCGCAGAACTTCTTAAAACAATAATAGACAAGCGTGTTGCGGCGAAAGAAGAATGCTTTAGGCAACTTCATTCAGAGATTATACCGATGCTTTCAGGTTTAAAAGAAAAAGGTTATCTTATAGGCTTGATAAGCAATTGTTTCTCAGAGGAGACGAAGGTAATTCGGGAAAGTGAATTTTTTCCGTATTTTGATGCACCGTACCTTTCGTATGAGCAGGGCATTGCAAAGCCTGATGAAGAGATTTTCGAACGGTGTATGAAGGAACTTGGTGTAACTGCAGAAGAGTGCGTTTATGTCGGAGACGGTGGAAGTTTCGAACTTGAGACGGCAAGCAGGCTTGGTATGAAAGCTGTTCAGGCAACATGGTACTTACAGGAAGGAACGACACAACCTGTAGGGCGCAAACCGAAGTTTTTACAGGCGGAAAGACCACTTGATGTGTTAAAGTATTTGGATATGTAGAATAATTATATTAATAGAAAGGTAGCGAAAGATGAGCAAAGCAATTATTAAAAATCCGATTATTTTCAGTGATATTCCGGATGTGGATGTGCTTAGACATGGTGACAGCTATTACATGGTAAGTACAACCATGCATGTGATGCCGGGATGTCCGATTATGAAGTCTACAGATTTGGCAAGCTGGTATATTCAGTCGTACATATAT
>JAZNXQ010000080.1:0-7915 GCA_045593945.1 Lachnospiraceae bacterium
AAGCGGTACGAATTGCTATATAGCAACAACCGACCTTCACGGTAAGCTTACTGCAGTTTTTTCTAACGGTGCGGAAGCTCTCGGCTCGATGTCAAAAACCTATGCAGGCTCAACTATAAAGCCTATAAGCGTTTACGCACCTGCAATTGAAAGCGGTGAATTCAACTGGTCAAGCACGTTCGTTGATTCGCCCGTAACGAAAATCCGGGAAGATAACGGCGAGATGTCAGATTGGCCCGTAAACTCAAACAATCAGTATACGCAAGAAGAGATGCTTTTAACGGATGCTCTTGCTAATTCAACAAATACAATAACAGTTAAGCTTCTTCAAGCCTTAGGTGTACAAAATGCAATAGACGTTCTTGAAAATGATTACGGAATAAACGTTGACTATGAAAAAACTAAAATTGAAGGCACTGACGAAACCGAGGTTTTGGGTAATATCGCTTTAGGCTATCTTTACAACGGCGTTTCGGCTATTGATATGGCAGGCTATTATCAGCCCTTTGCAAACGGCGGAACGTATTGTAAGCCCACAGCAGTTGATGAATTGCTTAAAAACGGCGAGGTAGTTTATAAATCACAATATGAAGAGAAACGAGTTTTCTCTCTTGAAACAAGCGTTATTATGAATGAAATGCTTCAGCTTGTAGTTAAATACGGAACAGGCGAGGAGGCACGAATAAAGGGTATTGACGTAGGCGGAAAAACAGGTACAACCTCAGGTAATGCAGATAACTGGTTTGCAGGCTTTACACCTGATTTTACTTGCGCTGTTTACCATTCGTTTTCAAGTGAGGGTAATCAATGCCCCGAAATTTTCAAAAACGCTTTTGAAAATTCAGAATTAAAAAATCAAGAATATCCTGAAAGCAATAAAATCGTAAGAGAGTTTTATTGTGAAAAAAGCGGACTTTTAAGAGGTAATAATTGCGTATTTAGCAGCAGAGGGTACTATACTGTAGGTCAGCGGTTAGCCCGATGTGATAAATGCCAATAATTATAAATAATTGCCTTGTAGCCCTTCGGGTCAGAGAAAAGCTACAAAGCAAGCGAAAAATAAAACAAAAATAAATGGAGGTAAAAAAATGAAAAAAGGTTTATCATTATTATTAAGCTTATTAATGGTAATATCAATGTTCTCTTGCCTTACAGTTGTAGCATCAGCTGCTACATCGGATTACGAGCTTGATACATCGTATACAGTAGCAAGCGGAACAGAAGGCGTATTCATTGCTCCCGAAAGTGCTTATTATACTTTCGCTTCAGACGGTGATGGTGACCCGAGACTCAAATTATATGATACTGAAGGAAATCAATTAGCTTCTTGGGATGATAACAATGATATGAACTTTTACGGTTCTATTTATCTTGAAGCAAATCAACAAGTAACATTAGAGTTTTATGATTATCGCGGTGAAGATTTCAATTTCACAATCACAAGGGTTGTAAACAACGTTGCTTCAATTCAGCTTACTCTTGCAGATGATGAGATCGTAGAAGAAACAGAAGGTACTTGGAACAGCTATTGGGATGAAGCAACTGAAAGCTATGTTGACTATTATTACTACTATTTTTACACAAATACATACGGTAACACAATAACAGTTACCTACAATGACGGTTCCGTTGTTGATTATGTGTGCAATGGCTCAACTTGGTATGCCGATGACGGTAGCATTCTTAATAAAGCTTTTTTTGAAGATTTGACAAATCAGCAAGAAACACCTTGGACACTTGGAAGCAATAATTATGTAACTGTTTCGTATTTCGGTAAAGAAGCATCTGCGGCTGTTACGATTGTTGAGAACCCTGTAGAATCAATCTCTTTTGCATTTGATGATTCGTACTATATCATCAAAGAAATAGGTGGATATTGGAATACCAGATACAATGACGAGGGAGTTTCAGAAGAGTACTACGAGTATAGTGTTCCTTCGGCAAATCAGAGTTATGGAAACACTTTGACTGTTAATTATACAGACGGTAGAAGTGTAGCTTATGTTTATACAAAAGCAGCTTATAAAGTTGAAATAGACGTAGATTGGTGGGAAGAGTATTCCGGTTGGTTATCATCAGACGGTGAGCTCCTTGATGTAGATGATATTTACACAAGCGATGATCAGTATGATAATCCTTGGGTTGTTGGCGGAGAAAACTTGCTTACAGTTGAATATTTGAACAGAGAATGTCAGGTTTCTGTTCCTATCAGAGAAAATCCTGTAGCATCTATATCATTCGCTCCTGCAGATCCCTACGAATGTATTTTAGAAACAAATGGTTATTGGAGCCAAAGATATGATGATGAAACTGGTTCATATGTAGACTATTTTTACTATTACGGGGATGATATATATGAGACAGGAAATACGTTGACTGTTAATTATATTGACAATTCAAGTGTTGATTATATTTATGGTTATTATTATGATGAAGCTTCCGAAACAACATCTTGGGGCTGGTATTCAGAAAATGGTGAAGAGCTTGATCGTTCAAAAACAGGCGTCAATTATTCAATCAATCAAGATACAACTCCCTGGGTTCTCGGAAGCAACAACTACATTACCGTTAAATATATGTACAGAGAATGTCAGGTTCCCGTTACGATTATTGAAAATCCTGTTGCTTCAATTTCTTTTACCCCTGCAGAGCCGTATGAATATATATTGGAGACAAACGGATATTGGGATTGGACAGAAGCTGTTGAGGATGACGATGTATCTGAGCAGTTCTTCTATTACAATACTAGGTCGATCTACCAGTATGGTAATACACTGACGGTTAATTACACAGACGGCAGCAGTGTAGATTATGTTTACACAGATGATGTTTATTATGATGAAATAGATGATTGGTATTATGATGGTTGGATTTCATCTACAGGAGAAGTTTTAAATTCACAAACTGTGCAATATTCCATAGACCAATATTCTAAACCCTGGGTTTTAGGTAGCGATAACTATTTTACTGTGAGCTATAGTGGCAGAGAATATCAGGTTCCCGTTACAATTAAAGAAAATCCTGTTGTGTCAATTTCGTTTACACCCGAAGAACCGTATGAATATATTGAACATATGAACGGTTATTGGAACGACAGGTGGGACAGTGCTGCCGGTGAGTATGTAGATTATTTCTACTATTATACCGATAGTATTTACAACGCGGGCAACATGTTGACTGTTAATTACACAGATGGTAGAACAGTTGATTATGTGTATGATTACGGTTGGGACCTTCCCAGTGGTGAATCCGGTTGGTATTCTTCTTCAGGTGAATTTATAGAAGAATATGATGTTGACTATAATATGTCACAGTCGAATTCACCATGGGTTTTAAACGGTGATAATTATTTCACTGTTGAATACTCGGGCAGAGAATATCAGGTTCCTGTTACAATTAAAGAAAATCCCGTTGCATCAATATCATTTACCCCTGCAAAGCCCTATGAATATATCGAAAATACATTCGGTGAGTGGGATTGGTCTGAGTCTTGGGATGGTGGAGAAGATCCAACATATTACGAGTATTTCAGGTACGATACACCTTCGGTTTGCATTGCAGGTAATGTATTAACAGTAAACTACTCTGATGGTAGAATTGTAGATTACGTTTATACAAATGATAATGTTTATATTGAAGAAGATGACTGTTGGTACGATGGCGGCTGGGTTTCCGCAACAGGAGAAACGATTTCGTATTATGACGTGGATCGGAACAGCGATCAGTACTATGATCATTGGACACTCGGCAATGACAACTGTTTTACAGTTGAATATTTCGGTAAAGAATGTCAGGTTCCGGTTACAATAGTTGAAACACCCGTTAAATCTGTTGAAATCTATCTTTCTGAACCTGTTAATTTTGTTGAAGGTGCAAATGGTTATTGGAACGAAAGATATAATGAAGAAACGGATGATTACGAGGATTACTTCTATTATTCAAGGGATTTGGAGAATTACATTTTTGATACTGACACAGTAATTACCGTGAATTATAAGGACGGTACAAAGGCTGATTATACATATTCAAAAATCCAGAACTTTGATGAAGACTATTGGAACTCTTATTACTGGGCATGGACATCTTCATCGGGAACATTTGATGAGGAATATGTTGTGATTTGGTCAAGCCAGGAAGATGATCCTTGGCTTCCCGGTGAAGATAACTTCTTCTACGTATCAGTTATGGGTGTTGAAACTCAGGTTCCCGTTGAAATAATTCCATACGGTGTAACTGCTATCGAATTTATTCCTGCAAAGCCGCTTACAGTAAGAGAAAATAGTGGTGGTTACTGGAATGATAGATGGAGTGACGAACTTGAGGAATATGTTCAGTATTACAGATACAGTGTTGAAAAAATACTCAATCAGTTAAATAACACAATCAGAGTTACTTTTAAGAACGGCAACACAGTAGATTATGTTTATTCAACCGATGATGGCGAATGGGTATCTGCAGATGGTGGCAAGCTGTATAGAGAGTATCTTGATTATTCGAGTAATCAGTATGACATTAATTGGACAACTGAAACGGAGAATATTATAACGATCTCATATATCGATTGTGACGATGAAGTTTCTGTTACAGTTAAGCCTGCTTTAGACAGTGTTTTCGACAGTTGGTTCGAAGCAGAACAGATCGATTCGGGCTTCTGTGTGATTACAGATATTCTTGTTCCCGACGAACAGTTTAACGGTGTTGTAACAATTCCAGAAGAAATTAATGGCAGCAAGGTTGTAGCTGTTGATGATTATCTTCTTATGCAGATTGACAATTTGAGAGTTGTTAATCTTCCTGAATATTTTGATACAATTTCAAGCGGTACGTTTGATAATTGTCACACCTTGGCAGAAGTTAATGTTGATGAAAGCAACAGCTTGTTTGTATCAGTAAATGGTGTGGTTTATAATAAGCCTTTAACAGATATTGTTTACTGTCCAGCGGATTTCTCAGGTGATTTATGGATTTCTTCACAGGTTAAATATCTTTCAGAAAATACATTGTCAGCAATGTCAAAAGCAAAAACTATAACGGTTGATGCTAATAACCCTTATTACAAGGTTGAAAACGGTATAATCTATAATGCAGATTTCACAAAGATTATAAAAGCGATTTCTCTTCCTGAAAATTATACAATGAAAGAAACTGTTGTTGAGATTGGTTCTCTTGCTTTTGCCGGGATTCAGACAGTTAAATCTGCAAAGATTGCTTCTAACGTTACAGAGATTTCTTATGCAGCATTTATGAACTGTACTGCACTTCAAAATGTAGATTTACCCAAGAATCTTGTGAAAATCGGAATCGCTTCCTTTGATTCAACAGGTCTTACAAGCGTTGTATTACCTGCAACAACAGAAAGTATAGGCTATCAGGCTTTCTATAACAGTAAGCTTACTTCTGTTTCGTTAAATGACGGTCTTAGAAAGATTTCTGAAATTGCTTTTGCAAATACACCTTTAACAAAGGTTGTAATACCGTCAACAGTTACCGTTATAGGTCCGCGTACATTCCAGAATTGTACAGCACTTTCTTCTGTTGATTTAGGAACAAGTGTAAGAGAGGTCCCCTATTATGTATTTAATAACTGTACTTCTTTAACTGAGATTACTATTCCTGAAAGTGTAACTTACATAAGCGACGGTGCATTTATAGGTTGTACAAATCTTGTTAACATTAATGTTGATGATTCTAACAAGATTTTTGCATCAATAAATGGATTGCTTGTTGATGAATCAAAGCAGACCCTTGTTCAGTGTGCAGAAGGCAGAGTAGGTGAAGTTGTAATTCCTGAAGGCATTAAATCAATTGAAAACGAAGCTCTCAGAAACCGTGAAAAGATTACTTCGCTTTCAATTCCTGCAACTATGGAAAGCTTATATAACGATTTGTTCAATGGTTGCGTGAATCTTGTGAATTTCAATGTTTCTGCAAATAATGTGAATTATAGCTCAAATGACGGATTCCTTTTAACAAAAGATGGAACAAAACTTATTGACTGTCCCGAAGGTAAATCAGGCCATATTACAATACCTTACGGTGTTGAAAGAATGGTTAGCGGTGCTTTCCGAGATTGTAAAAAACTTACGGCAGTTACAATATGTGATACCGTAAATGAGCTTTGGTCAAGTACTTTCAGTTATTGTCCGAATCTTACAGCTTTCTATGTAACAGAAGCGAATGCTAAATATTCATCACAAGACGGAATGCTTTACAATAAAGATAAATCAGTTCTTATTGCATGTCCGAGAGCAATTGGAGGTGCTGTTGTTGTTCCTTCAACAGTTGTAAGAATTTTTGATGATACATTCTATGGCTGTCAAGGAATTACGTCATTGACTGTATCTGACGGCGTGCAGACAATAGGTAACTGTGCATTTATGGATTGTACTGCAGTGGAAACAGTGTACCTTCCCGATAGTGTAACAGAAATTTCATATCAGGCATTCTCAGGTTGCTCAAGCATTAAATCAATAGCACTTCCTTCAAAAATTAATTCAATATCATGGAGACTCTTTGAAGATTGTGTCGGCCTTGAAGCAATCGAAATTCCTGTAAGCGTAACAAATATTGACAGTTATGCGTTTGATAACTGTGTAAGTCTTAAAGACGTATATTACACAGGCACAGAAGAGCAGTGGAACAACATTGAAATTGGAGACGGTAACGAATACCTTACCAATGCAACAATCCACTTCAATAGCACAATGCCTGAAATTGATGCTACACCTACACTTAAGCTTATAGGCGATACTTGGTACTATATGGCAGGTAACAAGGTGCTCACAGATTATACTGGTCTTGTAAATTACAATAACGCTTGGTACTATGTAGCAAATGGCGTTCTTGATTGGGGTTATACCGGTCTTGTAGCGCACGGTGATGGATGGTACTATGTAGAATATGGTACTCTTAATTGGGATTATACCGGACTTGTATATCACAATGGTGCATGGTACTATGTAGAATACGGTACTCTTAATTGGGATTACACAGGTCTTACATATTTCTGCGGTGAATGGTACTACGTAGAATACGGTGTTCTTAATTGGAACTACACAGGCCTTACATATTTCTGCGGTGAGTGGTACTACGTAGAAAAAGGTATTCTTAATTGGGATTATACCGGACTTGTGTATCATAATAATGCATGGTACTATGTAGAATACGGCGTTCTTAATTGGAACTATACCGGACTTACATATTACAATAATGCATGGTATTACGTAGAATACGGTGTACTCAATTGGGATTATTCCGGACTTGTGTATCATGATAATGCATGGTACTATGTAGAATACGGTGTTCTCAATTGGAACTATACCGGTCTTACTTGTTACTATGATACATGGTATTATGTAGCAAACGGTGTTCTTGATTGGGGCTATACCGGTTACGTAAATCACAATGGTGGTTGGTACTATATTACCGGTGGCGTTCTCGATTGGAGTAAACAATAATAAACTTTGTTTTTCCCTCGGTGCGAAAGCACCGGGGGTTTTTGTATTATTTATATTCTTATTGTATACCTTGCCTAAAAAAACTTATTGTAAATTATGTGTTTTTTCTCTTTAAACTATGGAAAAATTTGAAAATGTGTGTTACAATGGTCGATGGTGTAATAACATTAAATTTAAACAAAAATTTTTTGGAGGTAAATTATGAGCAAAAAATTCGTTTATTTGTTCTCAGAGGGCGACGCTTCAATGCGTGAGCTTCTCGGTGGTAAAGGTGCAAACCTTGCTGAAATGACCAACATCGGTCTTCCTGTTCCTCAGGGTTTCACAATCACAACTGAAGCTTGTACTCAGTACTATGAGGACGGCAGAAAAATCAACGATGAAATCCAGGCACAGATTATGGAATACATCGACAAAATGGAAGGCGTTGTTGGCAAGAAGTTCGGCGACAAAGAAAA
>JAZNXQ010000081.1:0-1930 GCA_045593945.1 Lachnospiraceae bacterium
ATTATACGTCGGATTTTTACAAGCATAATAGTGCTGTTTGGGGTGTCATTCCTGATTTATGCCATGCTCAGAATGATGCCGGGCGATTTTGTCGAACAGATTACGTCCGGCAATCCGACAATTACTGCAGAGCAAAAAGAACGCTTGAGAGAACTTTACGGACTTAATTCGGGTATTGCCGAAGGATATTTTAACTGGATAAAAGATGCTCTGCAAGGTGATTTCGGCACATCTTTCACATATAGAAAACCGGTTATTGATGTTATTAAAAGTAGGATGTGGGTATCTTTTGCGCTTTCGGCAACGGCCTTTGTTATACAGCTTGCGATTGCTATTCCTTTGGGGATTTTGGCGGCACGCAGACAATATAAAAAGACGGATTATATAATCATGTTTTTTGCACTTGCCGGTATATCCCTGCCGTCATTCTTTTTTGCGGCGGTACTTCAAAGAACCTTTGCCATGGAACTTTCGTGGCTGCCGCTATCAGGCATGGTTTCCGCAAGGGAAAACTATACCGGCTTCAGGCTTTTTCTTGATATGGCATATCATTTCATTATGCCGATAACAGTTTTTGTTATTACGGGTGTGGGAAGTTGGCTAAGATATGTCAGAACGAATATGCTTGAAGTTTTGAATGCAGATTATGTACGGACGGCTCGTGCGAAAGGACTTTCGGAAGGCAAGGTTGTCGGAAAACATGCTTTCCGAAATACCTTGATTCCGATTGTTACATTTATCGGCGGAAGTATTCCGGGTTTGTTTTCGGGAGCTATTATCACAGAGGGAATTTTTTCAATTGACGGGCTTGGAATGACAGCACTGCAGGCGGTTAACAATAAGGATTTGCCGTTTCTTATGACGTATCTGATGTTTCTTGCGGTGCTTACACTGTTGGGAACGCTTATATCTGATATATTGTATGCGGTAGTGGACCCGAGAGTAAGGTATCAGTAAGAAAGAGGTGGAGACAGCAGTGGTAAGTGCAGATGCAGTGAGAGAGAAAAGCAATCGTAGTGAATCAGAACTGAAAATCATGTCTCCGGGACAACTTGTAATTAAGCGTTTTCTGAAAAACAAGCTTGCTATCGCAGGCCTTGTTATAATATCCATGGTTGTATTATTCTGCTTTGTTGGCCCTTTTTTTTCGCCGTATGGGGAATACGAGATTTTTTATATTGATACCGCTACCGGAGAGGAAATAAGCATGTACGACACCGAGGGGTTGAAAAAGCCCGGTGTTGGTGTAAATGTTAAAGCACCGATATCTTTCGCACATCTTTTAGGAACCGATGCTGACGGAAGAGATGTTTTTACAAGACTCATGTACGGCGGGCAGATTTCTTTGCAGTTTAGTGTGGCGGTTACGATTATAGAGCTTATCATCGGCGTTACGCTTGGTGCGCTTGCAGGTTACTTTGGGGGAAAAATTGACATGCTCATAATGCGGTTTGTCGAGATTTTTTATTGTATACCGTTTTTACCGATGATGCTTATTGTGTCGGCATTTATGATGGCGTTCGGTATAATGCCCGAGGACAAGATATATTATCTGATGCTTATTATGGGTGTGTTTAACTGGGCAGGTGTTGCAAGAATGGTTCGTGGGCAGATGCTTACCATCCGTGAAACAGAGTATATGTATGCCGCAAAGGCGGCAGGGCTTAGTGTGCCGAGGCAGATATTCCGTCACATGCTTCCGAATGCAATTCCTACGATTATTGTTATGGCGACGATGGACCTCGGAAGCTTTATTCTTACGGAATCAACGCTTAGTTATCTTGGTGTGGGACTTGCTTTTCCGTATGCTTCGCTCGGCAATATGGTAAACTCCGTAAATAAATCCGTTATCATGAGAAACTATCTTAATATCTGGTTGCCGCCGGGGCTTTTGATTCTTGCTATTGTAATGGCATTTAATTTTATCGGC
>JAZNXQ010000082.1:0-7926 GCA_045593945.1 Lachnospiraceae bacterium
TCACCTGTAAGCCCCATTTCTTCTGCTATATCAGCCTTTCCCGCCTCAAGCATGTTTACGAGTGAAGTTACTTCGTTGTGCAACTCTTCATTAGATATCAGCTCAGAAAAATCTCCGTCGGCCTTAAACTCAACTACGAGTTCGGTTATGCTGTCAGGATTAAGCAAATCCATCTTCGTCATTCCAAGCCCGTCCACAGCCAGATTAAGCTGTTCTTCACTCATTCCGAGGATTTCCTGCAGTTGTTTTGTTATATTCTGAAGTAATGTCTGTAAAAGCGCCATTACGTCATCTGTCACAACAACTTTTTCCCCGTCGGAAACTTCTTCGTTTCCTGCTATTACTTTTTCAAAAACGCTTTTGAGAACCTTGGCATGTTCATTGCTTTCAGGTACATCCTTTGCTATCTTCTGACTTGCGGATGTTTCATTCATCTTCTGAACATTCTTAATATTCTCAAATCTGTCTGTCGCGGCATCGGAACGATCTGCAGTCCTAAAAAGCTCGTTGAAGCTTTCGGTCTTTGCTGACTTTGATGCCGTTGTTTTTTCAGGTGTTGCACTAAGCTCACTGAGTCCGCCTGACATCATAAGTACTGCCATCTTATTCTGTACCGTCATTAAATAGTTGCCCCTCCTTTCTTAAAAAAATATTTATTCTTCAGGTTCCATGAGCACTGTAATCTTGGCCGTAAGAATAGGGTCAAGTTTTGCCATTTCACCGAGAATCTCTGCTCTTGCCGCAGGTTTCATACCGTCAAGTATCGTAGCAACGGTATCAAGATTACCTGTCATCTCTAACATAATCTCTGCTGCACGTGCCGGCTTCATCTTACTGTAGGCATCCACATAATCTGCCAAATCCCTTGTAAATGCAAGCTGGTCAATCGCCTGTCTGTACAGGAACTCTGCATATGTCGGATCAATTGTCTCATACCATGCGATGTATTCTTCAAGTCCCGGAGCATTATCCGTATAAACAACCGTGTCGTGGAATTCCTTCCAAAGCTGTTCGTAAAGAAGCTGATCATCCTCAAAATACTTTAGACGTTCTATCTCCTTTGCCTGCTCCGCAATCGTTGTCTCCTGTGACTTGATTGTATCCTTACACTGTATAAGTTCTGCCTGCATCAATTCATATGTAGTTATAGCTTCCGCTATATTGCTAAAAGGATAAACACCTTGTGATAAAAGTTCGTCATCCGTCATATCCGGAAGAATCTCTTTAAGAATCGGCACATCCTTAAGAACAGGACGAAGCACATTGCTTCCGACTCCGCCGATATCCAATTTTATCAATATAACAATAACACCGAGCCATATCATAACTATCAAAAGCGTCATAAATGCGCTTCCCACGCGTCCGGCTTCTTCGTTATCCTTAACTTTCTTCGCCACTTTTTCCACCTGCTTTACTCATCTTTACTTCCGTTGTACCTAAAGCTTACCAGTTCATCCACTTCCGTAGCTTCTTCCTTGTTAAGATCTTTCATATACTGCTCAAGACTTCTCTCCTTAAGAAGCTCGTGCGTTTTCCGCTCAATCATAACATCATTAAGCTTCTTTCTCGCCTTCTCAACAGCCTTCTCTGCCGCAATTACATTTTTCTTCTGTTCTCTAATCATATTCTTTTTATGTTCAATCGCATTCTCCAAAAAAGTAATCTCACGGAAATCAAGCTTACCCGATACAAGGTGTGTTAATTCTTCTTCATACTCACGAAGTTGTGAGTACAGCAAATCAAGTTTGCGAAGTTCCTCATTCAGCAATCCCTGTGCAACTGAATACTCTCCTTTGGCCACATCTTCAAGTCTGTACTTCACGTCGAGAATATTCTGCATATTATATCGGAATTTCTTCACGATTTCTTCACCTACTCAGCAAAAATTTCTTCTAATTTTTGTATCGTAACCTCAAAACTAACCTTTTCATCGACATCCTGACACAAAAATTCGTTAACTGCGTCTATTTTTTCAACTGCGTAATCAATATTTTTATTGCTTCCGCTCTTATATGCGCCAATATTTATCAGGTCCTCTGCCTCCTGATATGTAGCAAGGACATTCTTAAGTTTGCCCGCTATACGTTTATGATCCCTGTCAACAATCTGAGACATAACACGTGATATACTTTGCAAAACATCTATCGCCGGATAATGATTCTTCTGCGCAAGCTTTCTTGTCAGCATTATATGTCCGTCAAGAATACTTCTCGCCGTATCGGTTATGGGCTCATTGAAATCATCACCGTCAACAAGAACCGTATATAAACCTGTAATAGATCCTTCCGCTGCATTACCCGCACGCTCAAGAAGTCTTGGCATCTCGCTGTATACACTCGGCGGATAACCTCTCGACACGGGCGGCTCACCTGAAGCAAGACCTATCTCTCGCTGCGCCATTGAAAAACGTGTCAGGGAGTCCATCATAAGGAGAACATCCTTGCCCTGATCCCTGAAATACTCCGCAATTGCCGTTGCTGTCATCGCCGCTTTCTTACGGATAAGTGCCGGTTTATCAGAAGTTGCTACAACAAGAACACTTCGTCTCATACCCTCTTCGCCAAGATCCCTCTCAACGAACTCTCTTACTTCCCTGCCACGCTCTCCGATAAGCGCGATAACATTTATGTCTGCCCTGGTATTTCTTGCAAACATACCAAGAAGCGTACTCTTTCCTACACCACTGCCGGCAAAAATACCTATTCTTTGTCCCTTGCCTACAGTAAGAAGTCCGTCAACCGCACGGACTCCCAAAGATAACGGTTCGTCAATAATCTTACGCTCCATCGGGTCAGGCGGTGCCGCCTCAACAGAATACGTGCATTTTGACGCATCATATGTAAAATTATCTGACTCTTCAAGCGGCATTCCAAGTCCGTCAAGAACCTGTCCGAGCATATGCTCACCGACATTAAGCTTGAATGCCGATCCGGTATTCTCAACAATTGCACCGGGCCCGATACCGTCCATGCTTCCGTACGGCATTAGAAGAACCTTTCTGTCCCTAAAACCCACTACCTCAGAAAAAACGACCTGATTCTTATTTTCTGCCGAACGTATAATACAAAGGTCGTTAAGATTGGCATCCGGCCCCAGTGATTCAATCGTAAGACCAACCATCTTAACTACTCTGCCGAGTTTTTTTATAAAACTGTGTTCTGTAACAGTAAGATATTTATCGTACTTATTATTTTCCACCTGTATTCCGCCTTCTACATGCAGGATAATGCTTTGACATCCATGATAAGATTCTCAAGCTGAACATCAAGGCTACAATCAAATATTCCGCCGTCCGTCTCAATAAGACACTGGTTTCTCTCAAGAGTTGCATCCTTAACTATCTCAAGCGAGCCGTTCTGCGGAACAGCCTCCTGCAAAAATTCCTTATGTTTTGTAACAAACTGATAATCATCCTTGGAAACGCGGATAACAAACTCCTTACTACTTTCAATATGGTTAAGTGCATTGTCAATAAGATGAACCATTATATCCTTCTTATCGGCACTGAGCACCTTGGTTACCCTCTCGAACACTTCTAACATAATGCCGACAAGATCACTCTCCATACTCTCAAGCATCTCAACATATTCACTCTGCTGTTGTTTCTTTTCCTTCAGGAAATCATTACGCATGCGTTCAATCTCCGCGCGTCCGTCCTTAATTCCTGCTTCGTAACCGTCTCTTTTGGCTTCTGCATAAGCTTTCTCCCACATCGCATCTGCATCTTTCTTGGCATTTACAAGAATCTGCTCAGCTTCCGCATTAGCCTGCGCTATAATGCCTTCTGCCGCAACATGTGCCTGCTCCTGCTCTTCCAAAAGATGCGCAAGTGCCGCTTCCTCATCTACCTCTACAACTTCAGCATTAAGTCCAAGTGTAAAACCGTCTCCGAATTCTTCCGATCCGTCTTCGCCATCTGCATCAAACGGTTCGAATACTGCTGTCTTACGTGCTTCCTCAGCGAGTTTAATCTTTTCCTGTATCAATTCGTTATAATCTATTACACGCTTATCTTCGCCACTGTTTATATAAAAAGATTTGACTATATTAGACAACGATCTCGTCACCTCCGCCTCGTGCAATTACAATTTCGCCTGCATCCTCGAGACGTCTGATAACTGATACAATCTTCTGCTGTGCTTCCTCAACATCCTTAAGACGAACAGGACCCATAAATTCCATATTCTCCTTCGTCATAACAACAAGACGCTTGGACATATTATTAAAGATTGCATTCTGAACTTCTTCGTTGGCACCCTTAAGCGCAATGGCAATATCGTTATTATCAACCTCACGAAGAACTCTCTGTACCGTTTTATCATCAAGCAACAAGATATCCTCGAATACGAACATCTTTCTTCTGATCTCGTCTGCAAGTTCGGGATCTTCGATCTCCAAATTCTCGAGAATATGCTTCTCTGTACTTCTGTCTACTGTATTAAGGATATCTACGATAGCATCAACACCACCGATGATTGTGTAATCCTGATTAACAAGCGATGAAAGCTTACGCTCCAATACATGCTCAACCTCTTTAATGACATCAGGGGACGTTCTGTCCATCTTAGCGATACGTTTGGCAACATCTGCCTGTTTTTCAAGTGACAAAGCTGATACTACCTGCGCCGCCTGGTTAGCCGGCAAATACGACAATATCAAAGCAATTGTCTGAGGATGCTCGTCCTGAATAAAGTTGAGAAGCTGTGCAGGCTCCGTCTTTCTTACAAACTCGAAAGGACGTACCTGAAGTGAAGATGTAAGTTTGCTGATAACCTCCATCGCTTTCTCTGTTCCAAGTGCCTTCTCAAGAAGTTCCTTAGCATAATTGATACCGCCTTCAGCAATATACTGCTGCGCAAGGCATATCTGATAAAATTCGTTAAGAACCTCTTCCTTTACCTGCGAAGAAATACTTCTTGTATTCGCAATCTCAAGTGTAAGCTGCTCTATCTCATCTTCGCGTAAATGTTTAAATATCATCGAGGATTTCTCAGGTCCCAGTGCAATAAGCAAAACCGCTGCTTTTTGTAAACCGTCCAAATCCGATGCTCTCATTGTCTGTCCTGCCATAAATGATTACCCCCAACCGTTATCAAGCCAGTTACGAAGCAAGGTCGCAACCGCCTCGGGATTTTCATCAACAAATCGTTCAATAACCTTACGTGCTTCCGACTTCTCCATGAAGTCAATATCTTCAAGCGGCTGTTGCTTGGTAGCCTCCAAAAGTGCCTCTACGGAAAGCTCCGGCTCCATCTCAGTAACCTCAACCGCCTTAGTGCTTCTGTAAACAACAAATGCAAGTAAACCAACGATGATTGCAAGTACAAAAAGAGGAATATACTTAACCAAATTAAAGGATTCTTCCACGCTTCTGATAAAGAACGGGATCTGGTTAATCATAATCTTAATATTCTCTGCAGGAATACCTGATGCAGCTTCAATAAATGCATACAAATCTTCAGGAACTTCCTGCGGAATAATCTCTTCATGTTCTTCCTTGTACTGTTCAAAACTTATCTCGTCAAGCTCGCCTCTGTCACGAAGTACATCTTCATCATATGCCTTATAAATTGTAAGTGAAATTGCAAGGCTTGAATCTTTAAGCTGAATCACACCTGATTCACCCTGTATCTGTTCTACAACCTCGTTAAGTGCATATAACTCCTGAATCGTCTCGGAATAACTGGAAGTACCTCCATCATTAATCTCATATGTGGTTCCTTCTTCCGAGTCATTGGAAGCCGCTCCGACCTCTCCGCCTGTATAGCTTCCTTCCTGATATGTATAATAATATTCCGTCTTATAGCCTTCTTCTCTTCCTTCAGGAATACTGTAGGTTATCTTCTGTGTATTGGTAACACTGTAATCAACAACAAGTGTCGGAACTACCGTCGCCACATCGTACGGTCCGACCGACAAAAGAAGTGTATTAAGCTTACTGCTTAAAGAATCTTCCATCTGTGCCGTGGTTTTATTCTTCTCGGTAACCTCATAAGAGTTGTCATTGGAATCCGCTCTTCCCGAATAAATAATGTTCATCTTGGTATCAAGAATTACGATATGGTCCGTAGTCTCATTGCCAACCATATATGCTATGGTCTTGGCAAGTGTCTCTCCGACTCCCGACGGAAGCGTATTGCTGAGCTCCAACGTTACATTGGCAGTTGTCTCTTCATCATCATCAAGAACACTGTAGTTTTCCTCCGGAATACTGAGCTCTACTCTGGCATTCTTAACATATTCATACATCTTAAGGATTGTCTCGATTCTTGACTCCTTAAGAAGTTTCTCCTGATATTTTCTCTCGGAATTGGTGGTACTCCAACTGTTGCCGGCAGTAACATCTTCCCATGTATATCCGCTTGAAGGAACGTCATTCTCCACCAAAAGATAAAAAGCCGTCTGATAATCCTCCGAAACTACTTCGAACACTTTGTTATTGCCCGTAATCCTATACTCTATATCAGGATTGGAATCAAGAACCTTCTTGACCTCATTCGCCTCTGTAGCTGAAGAGCACGATATAAGCATCTCGTATTCAGTTCTTGTCATGACAAAAACAAGAATACCGATGGCCACAACAACAAAAGCCAGTCCGCTTATAAATATCTTCTTCTGCTTGGCCTCAAATTTGTCCCAAAATTCTTTTATTTTAGTTAAATATTTTTGAACCTGTTCCGGCATATCCTTCTCCACCTAAACTAAATCTGCATATTCATTATCTCTTTATACGCTTCAATCACTTTATTCTTGATTGCAACCGTATACTGTACGGCAAGTTCCGCTTTCTCAAGTGCAATCGCAAGGTCATGTGTATTCTCAGCATATCCGAGACTTACCTTCATTTCTTCATATTCGGCGGCCGTATTTAAATCATTGGCCTCATTGACAATGTCCATCGCCGCCTGCATTATAGATTCAAAAGTACCGTCACCGGTCTTCTGTGCCTGATTCCCTTTGGATAAATAGTCCGTGGTCAGGCCGCTAATCGAAGTAAGCACCGTATCCATTTATCATTCCTCCGAATTATTTTCCTATCTCAAGTCCCTTAAGTGCCATGGATTTACTTGCATTAAAAGCAGTTACGTTGGCTTCATATGCTCTTGTGGCATCAATAAGGTCCGTCATCTCTGTAATAATGTTAACATTGGGATAAGTAACATATCCGTTCTCGTCAGCATCGGGATGTGACGGATCGTAAACCATAGGCATCTCTGTCTCATAATCCTCTATTATCTGAGTTACCTTAACACCGTTACCTACAAACTTGGGATTACCGAGTGAATTATTAAACACCGCCTGAAAAGGGCTCTGATTCTTCTCTTCAAACACAACATTCTGTCTGCGGTAAGGTGTTCCGTCAGATGTTCTTGTGGTAGTTGCATTAGCCACATTCTCTGACAATATATCCATTCTGAGTCGCTGTGCCGTAAGTCCCGAAGCACTGACATTAAAAGCATTAAACATTGCCATATTGAATATCCCCTTTCTTTATCAGCTCATGGCCGTTCTCATCTTGGTAAACTCACTGTTAATCGCATCATTAAGTGCGTTGTACTTGAGCTGGTTGGATGCAAGTTCTGCCTGCTCCGTAGCCATATCCACGTTGTTACCGTCAAGTCTGTATGAATATGTGCTCATATCCGTATATGTACTTGCTGTTATATTATTAAGCTTAAGTGAAGCTATTCTGTTATCGAGCGAACCTGCTCTTTTGAGCTCCTTCTCAAGCATACTTTCAAATCTGACATCCTGTCTTTTATAATTTGGTGTACTTGCATTCGCAATGTTATTGGCAAGTACTGTGTTACGTACCCAGCTTGCATCTGCAGCCTTATCAAGAACATTTATATAACTGAAAGCATTAGAATTAATCATCTTGGTACCTCCTTTAAAAATAGACATATTCCGACACAATGCCCATAC
>JAZNXQ010000083.1:0-3001 GCA_045593945.1 Lachnospiraceae bacterium
TATCCTCCCATCGCGCCGATTGCCATTATACCTTCCACACCAAGATTGAGACTTCCCGATTTTTCGGTAATAATCTCACCCACGGTTCCGTAAAGAAGAGCTATGTTATATACTACAACATAAAATAAAAACAGTGTCACAATGTTAAGGGCATCCATCTTATTCACTCTCCTTTCCGTTTTCTGCATTCGCTTTATTACGAACAATCTTAAAACGAATCAGGAAATCAGCTACAAGAACAGAGAACAAAATAATTCCCTGAAGTAAATTAGCAAAATTAGTATCAATTGCTGCAAACTCTGCATTTGCAACCTGACATCCGTACTGCAAAACAGTAATCAAAATTGAAACAACAAAAATAACCGCCGGGTTGAGTTTAGAAAGCCATGCAACAATAACGCCTGTCCAGCCTACATCATTAGTAATTGCCGTAGACATTACATGAGCCGTAGACACATGCATCGCACCTGCCGCACCAATCATAAATGCCGACAGAAAAACCGTACGAATAATAATCTTTCCTACCTTCATACCTGAATACTTTGCCGTACTGGGGCTATCACCCACTACTGTTATCTCATATCCCTGTTTTGTATTTTTTACATAGAAATATATAAGTACTGTCACGATTATTGCAACAATCAATGAGATATTAAGCGAAAATTTACCGATACGGATTACAGGCATCCAAACACTCTCCGAAAACGGACGGAATCTCGGTCTTTCTGAACCGGGATCAAGGAAAAAGTTCCAACCGGCCTTGTACTCACCGAAAAACTTAATAAGATACAACGCCATATAGTTAAACATGAGTGTCATAAGTGTCTCATTGGTGCCGAACTTTACCTTAAGCCATGCACAAAGTGCACCCAAAAGCCCCGCTCCGATACCACCTGCAAGCGTCATAAGTATAAGTACTACAAAAGTCGGCAACGAATCTCCCAACTTGAGTCCAACTATAGATGCGCAAATAACACCTACTATAAACTGTCCTTCACCACCTACATTCCAAAATCGCATTTTGAATGCAAGTGAAAGTGCCAGT
The DNA here is from genome assembly GCA_045593945.1 of Lachnospiraceae bacterium. Lineage (GTDB taxonomy): Bacteria > Bacillota > Clostridia > Lachnospirales > Lachnospiraceae > SIG300. The sequence continues at coordinate 1,046 of JAZNXQ010000083.1, forward strand.
GATGTAATAAGAAGCGGTACAAAAAGCTTAATAAAGCCTTCAATCTGCTTGTAAGCAAAAACATTGTCAAGCATACCGAGTGTAAGTACTTCTTTGTAAAATACAAGTGGATTAATCTTTAAACACATTAAAAGAATTGCACCGATGCACATAGCAACTAATACTGCTGCCGTATAATACAGGAAAGCCTTTTTCGCAGGAAGCTGCATACGTTTTACAATTCTGAATCTGCTACTGTTTGTATTACTCATTGTCTGCTTCCTCCGTAATATTGGTATCTTTCGCGATTCCGGCAATCTTACCGTCAATCTCTGTCATATCAAGCGCACCTGTCATCATAAGTCCGAGTTCTTCCTTTGTTACCTTGTGGGCATGCACAACACCCATAAGTTTACCATGGCAAATGACCATAATCTTATCACAAAGTGCCATCATAACATCAAGGTCCTCTCCTACAAAAAGGATGCCGACACCGTTCTTTTTCTGCTCATTAAGAATATTATAAATCGCATAGGAAGAATTAACATCAAGGCCTCGTACGGGATATGCCGTTACGATTACGTTAGGGCCGGACTTAATCTCTCTTCCGACAAGCACCTTCTGTACATTACCGCCTGAAAGCTGTCTTACCGGAGTATCTGCCGAAGGAGTAACTACTCCAAGGTCCTTTATAACCTTCTCGGCCTGTACCTTACCTTCCTTACGGTCAACAAAAGGATTGTACCATTTGTCACCACGATAAGTTTTTAAAATCATGTTGTCGGTTATAGACAAGGACGGTGCAAGTCCCATTCCGAGTCTGTCCTCCGGAATAAAGCTCATCGCAATACCCTTTTCAATAATCTGGTTAGGTGACATTCCGACAATATTGTCACCCTGATGTATCATCATACCGCTCTCAATTTTACGAAGTCCTGCGATTGCTTCACAAAGTTCCTTCTGTCCGCAGCCTGCAATTCCGGCAACGCCGAGAATTTCTCCGCCACGAATATAAAAATTAATGTTATCAATCGCTACCGCACCCTCATCATTTTTGATTGTAAGGTTACGTATCTCAAGAAGCGGTTTCTTTTTCTCAATTATTGGTCTGTCAATCTTAAGATCAACTTTACTGCCAACCATAAGCTCCGTAAGAAGCTGCTCGTTGGCATCCTTGGTCTCGATTGTATCTATATATTCACCCTTGCGCATTATCATGACACGGTCACTTATAGAAAGCACCTCATCAAGCTTATGTGTAATGATAATGATTGAGTGTCCGTCTGCCTTCATCTTACGAAGGATATCAAAAAACTTCTCAATCTCCTGAACCGTAAGTACTGCCGTCGGCTCATCAAGAATAATGGTCTTTGCACCATAATATAAAACTTTAATAATCTCAATAGTCTGCTTCTCACTTACAGACATATTGTATACTTTCTTCTCGGGGTCAATCTCAAAGCCAAAACGCTTCGCGATATCCTCAACTTCCTTATATCTGTTCTTCTTAAGGAAAAAGCCCGGCTTCTCCCTTCCAATCCAGATATTATCAGCCGCAGAAAAAGCTTCCACAAGCTTAAAATGCTGGTGCACCATACCGATACCCAGCCTCTTGGAATCCTCCGGAGAATTGATTGTTACCTGCTTACCTTCCACAAAAATAGAACCCTCATCAGGCTTATAAATTCCGGAGAGCATATTCATAAGTGTTGTCTTACCCGAACCATTTTCGCCAAGTAGGGCGAGAATCTCGCCCTGCTTAACGTTTAGGTTAATATTATGATTGGCTACTACTTCGCCAAATCTTTTTGTTATGTTCTTGAGTTCAATTGCATAAGTATCGCCAGTCATAAATTGACCTCCCTATTTTTAATTCAGAGCCAAGACTCGGAAATGCTCCACTGCTTGGCTCTGAACAATCAATTATTCAGCTGTAACGCCTTTTACATAGTAGTTCATGCTACCCTGGATAACACC
>JAZNXQ010000084.1:0-7597 GCA_045593945.1 Lachnospiraceae bacterium
ATCACATGACATTCCGTTTTTAAACAGTGTAATTAACCTTATTTATCACATGGAGAATAAGGAGCTTAACAGATACGTGGGAGATTATGATAAGTTCCAGGAGGTATATGCTGTTAAGCAGATGCAGATTGAAGCCGCTTATAATAAGCAGCAGAAGGAGATTGCGGACCTTAAGGATTTTGTTGCGAGAAATAAGGCGAGAGTTGCCACGAGAAATATGGCGATGTCCAGACAGAAGAAGCTTGACAAAATGGATGTAATTGAGCTTGCGCAGGAAAGACCAAAGCCTGAGTTTAATTTTAAAGAAGCAAGAACGCCCAGCCGTTTTATTTTCCAGACGAGAGACCTTGTTATCGGATATGATGAGCCGCTTTCCGTACCGCTTAATATTACGATGGAGCGAGGACAGAAGATTGTGCTCACGGGTGCAAACGGTATCGGTAAGACCACTCTTCTTAAGAGTTTGCTTGGACTTATTAAACCCTGTTCAGGCGAGGTTGAGCAGGGCGATTATCTTGAGATAGGGTATTTTGAGCAGGAGGTAAAGGGAAGCGACAATACCTGTATCGAAGAAATCTGGCAGGAGTTCCCGGCACTTTCTCAGTATGAGGTGCGTTCTGCGCTTGCAAAATGCGGACTTACCACGAAGCACATCGAGAGCCTTGTCAAGGTACTTAGCGGTGGTGAGCAGGCAAAGGTAAGACTTTGTAAGCTCATGAACAGACCATCCAATATTCTTGTGCTCGACGAGCCGACGAACCATCTTGACGTGGACGCCAAGGAAGAACTTAAGAGAGCACTCAAGGCATATAAGGGAAGTATTCTTATGGTTTGTCATGAGCCGGAGTTTTACGAGGGACTTGCGACAGACGTGCTTGATTTTAATAAGTCAACGAAGAAGTTCTTATAAAAAATGGGCCGTTGCAAAATCTGCACGGCCCTATAATTATGCCCTCCACCGTCCCGAACCCAATGTGTTTGTGTTTAGTTTCCTTGCAACATTTTACGGCTTTAAGAAGAACTAGAGCTTTTTGCTTTTGTTGGATAATTTGCGTAGCAAATTACCAACGCTCGTTGGAATTGAAGAAGTTCATGCGTTTTGGGGATTAGGCAGATTTTATATGTAAGGTTTAACGGCACTTGAAAAGCGTCGCTACTTAGCAAGCGAGACGAAACTTAACGAATTATATAATAGGAATATTCGAAGTTTCGTCTCGCGAGCTTAGTAGCGCTACGCCTTTTCTCGTAGCGAGAGCGTGCCTTATAAACCTTACATATAAAATCTGCCTAATCCCCAAACTGCTGAACTTCTATTCAATTCCACTCAGACAAACGTACGCGGCACAATTAGGTGGAAAGCTTAAAAAGCTAAGTTCTTCTAAAAGCCTTTTGTTGCCTGCGGAAACTAAATACAAACACATCGGGTTCAGGGCGGTGAAGGGCAGAATTATAGGGCTGCGCATAGGTTTGCAACAGCCCTGTTGTTAATTAATAATTTTCTTTGCGTACTTCGAAGAAGCTCTGAGGATGTGCACATACGGGACATGCGGCGGGAGCCTTGTTGCCCATAACGAGGTGTCCGCAGTTGCGGCATTCCCACATAGTCATCTCACCTTTTTCGAAAACCTGCCGCATCTCTACGTTAGAGAGAAGTGCACGGTAACGCTCTTCGTGAGCCTTCTCGATTGCAGCAACCATTCTGAATTTGGTTGCGAGTGCGGTAAAGCCTTCTTCTTCAGCTTCCTTAGCGAATGTTTCGTACATATCTGTCCATTCGTAGTTCTCGCCGTCTGCTGCAGCCTTGAGGTTAGCTGCTGTGTCACCTAATTCACCGAGAGCCTTGAACCACATCTTAGCATGCTCTTTCTCATTTTCGGCTGTCTGAAGGAAAATAGCAGCAATCTGCTCGTAGCCTTCCTTCTTTGCAACACTTGCAAAATATGTGTATTTGTTTCTTGCCTGGCTTTCACCGGCGAATGCTGCCATTAAATTGGCTTCTGTTTTGCTTCCCTTAAGTTCCATTGTAAAAACCTCCTTTAAGAAATTCGATGTATCAATTATACAATTTTTAGTTTATTTTGTACAGACAGAAATTATATGTTTTGTTTGGTTATGAGAAGTCCTTAGTACTTGAATTACATAGTAAATTTTGTTATGATTCAATTAATTATAGGAAACGGAGAGAATAACAATCATGCATAAAAAGAGAAGTTTTGTTTTGGCTATAGCGGCTATAGTAATGGGAGCAGTCCTTTTGTCAGGTTGTAACAAAGGAGGAGCAGAGGATATGACAACGACACCCGCAGAGACAACTCAGTCAGATAATTTCGAAGAAATTGCTGACACTACACAGACACTCGAGCCGGAAGTTCCGCTTAAGACAATCAATATTAAAATAGATGCTTCGACAAGATCACCCTTTAATGGTGGTAAGTTCGAAGGCTGGGGCACTTCGCTTTGCTGGTGGGCTAACCGACTCGGATATTCAGACTCGCTTGCCCAGCAGGCAGCTACGCTTTTCTATGACGCAGAAAAGGGACTCGGCATGAATATCGCCAGATATAATATCGGCGGCGGTGACGACCCGACGCATGACCATATTACAAGAACTGACTCAGAGGTGCCGGGATTCCTTTATTATAACGAGGAAAGCGGTAAGTTCGAGTATGATATAAACGCTGATGCGAATCAGAGAAATGTACTTCTTAGAGCAATGAAAGCTGCCGGAGATGATTTTATTGCGGAGGCATTTGCCAATTCACCGCCGTACTTTATGACAGTAAGCGGTTGTACTTCGGGTTCTAAGGATGCAAGTTCAAACAACCTTAAGGAAGACTGCTTTGATGATTTTGCAGAGTATCTTGCAGAAGTTTCGTTAATTTATAAAAATGAGTACGGCGTTGATTTTCAGAGTATTTCGGCAATGAATGAGCCGACGACCAACTACTGGAAGGCAAACAGTAATAAGCAGGAGGGTTGTCACTTTGATGCCGGTGAGACACAGTCAACGATGTTTGTTGAGCTTAGTAAGTCACTTGCCAAAAGAGACCTTCAGGATATTCTTGTGGTTGCCAGTGATGAGACGAGCATTGACAGCCAGATACAGGCATTTAAGAAGCTGTCAGATGAGGCAAAGGCAGTGGTTGCAAGAATCGATACCCATACATACGGCGGTTCATTGCGTAAGCAGCTTAGGGAGCTTGCCGTAACAAGCGGTAAGAACCTTTGGATGTCCGAGGTGGACAGCGGTAATACTCTTGGCGGAACGGCAGCAGGAGAGATGGGTGCGGCGCTCTATTTTGCAAGAAGTATTATTGACGACATGAACGGTTTGCTTCCGTCAGCGTGGATTATGTGGCAGGCAATTGATAATCATGTATGTGCGGAAGGTTACAACGGTAACAAGGATTCAGGTATGCCCAATACTAACTTTGGTTTTTGGGGACTTGCTGTCGCAGACCACGATAAAGATACGATAGTTCTTACAAAGAAGTATTATGCATACGGACAGTTCTCAAGATATATTCGTCCGGGCTACACAATTCTCTATACACTTTCAGAGAGTGCGATGGCAGCCTACAGCGAAGAGAACAAGCAGCTTGTTATTGTTACAATTAATAAAGATGCCGATGCCAAAATAGCAAATATTCCGCTCGACGGATTTGCATGGAAGGAAGGCACAAAGGCTTCCGTAATCCGTACAAGCGGCGATATGGCGACGGGCGAGAACTGGGCAGAACTTCCGGCAGTAGAAGTCGGAACAGAAGTACTTAGTGTGACACTTAAAGAATTTTCGATCACAACATTTGTGATTGATGGGATTGAGTGTAAGAATTAAATTAAAAAATCAATATAAAAATCTCAAAATAACGGATATTATATCCGCTGTTTTGAGATTTTTTTATTATCTAAATAAAAAACCATTTTCTGCGCAAACTAGCTCTATACGAGGATTTATTTTGCAAGGAGGGAAAATTTTGAAGATTAATGTAAAGAGTGAGATAGGCCCGCTTAAGACGGTAATGCTTCACCGTCCGGGCAGGGAACTCAATAATCTTACACCGGAAACACTGGAAAAGCTTTTGTTTGATGATATACCGTTTCTTGAGGTGGCACAGAAGGAGCATGATATTTTTGCACAGACCTTAAGAGAACAAGGCGTAGAGGTTGTCTATCTTGAGGATTTGATGACGGAGACACTTGACGAGAGCCCTGCAATCAGGGAAGCATTCTTAAAGCAATGGATCGAAGAGGCGGGCATAAGAACAGAGAAATATCAGAGCATTATATTTGAATACATGAATCGTTTTATTACGAATAAGGAGCTTGTTTTAAAGACAATGGAGGGAATCGCACTTAAAGAACTTAAGTATGACAGGAAGTCATCTTTGGTGGATTTGATGAGCGATGATTCCAAGCTGGTGGTTGACCCGATGCCCAATCTCTATTTTACAAGAGATCCGTTTGCAAGCATCGGTAATGGTGTGAGCGTTAATCACATGTATTCGGAAACACGTAACCGTGAAACAATCTATGCAGAGTATATTTTTAAATATCACAAGGATTTTAAGGATAAGGTACATCTGTATTATGACCGCTACGACCCGTTCAGAATTGAAGGCGGCGATATCTTGAATCTTAACGAGAGAACGATTGCGGTCGGTATTTCACAGCGTACATCGTCCGATGCCATCGAGTTTCTTGCCAAAAATATTTTTGCGGATGAGACATCGGCAATTGATACGGTGCTTGCGTTTGACATTCCGGAGGCACGGGCATTCATGCACCTTGATACGGTGTTTACGCAGATTGACTATGATAAGTTTACAATTCATCCGGGAATACTCGGACCGCTTGTTGTGTACGAGATAAAGAAGGGTGACGCGAAGGGCGAGCTTAAGGTAGAGCGGATTGAGACACACCTTGAGGCGATTCTTGAAAAATATCTCGGAATAGACAAGGTTACGCTTATTAAATGCGGCGGTAACGACAGAATTGCTTCTGAGAGAGAGCAATGGAACGATGGTTCCAATACACTTTGTATCGCTCCGGGAAAAATCGTTGTGTACCAGCGTAATGTCGTGACCAATAATCTTCTTAGGGAGCACGGCCTTGAAGTAATTGAGATTCCGAGCGCCGAGCTTTCAAGAGGTCGTGGCGGCCCCCGTTGTATGAGTATGCCGCTTGTGCGTGAGGATTTAAAGTAAAATATTATCAGAGAATGGAGATTTTATAATATGGCAGTTAATTTAAGAGGAAAGAACTTTTTAAAACTACTTGATTTTTCTAAGGACGAGATAAGATATCTTATCGATTTGTCCAAGAATTTTAAGAATATGAAGCGTGCGGGTGTACCTCACCGTTACCTTGAAGGTAAAAATATTGTTTTGCTTTTTGAGAAGACTTCCACAAGAACAAGATGCTCCTTTGAGGTTGCCGGTATGGACTTGGGACTCGGTGTTACTTATCTTGATCCCGGAAGCTCACAGATGGGCAAAAAAGAGAGTATTGCGGACACCGCGAGAGTACTCGGGAGAATGTTTGACGGTATCGAGTACAGAGGGTACAGTCAGGAGCTTGTTGAGGAGCTTGCAAGATACGCAAAGGTTCCTGTGTGGAACGGTCTGACCGATGAGTTTCACCCCACACAGATGCTTGCGGACATGCTGACCATTGAGGAAAAATTCGGGCATCTTGAGGGGCTTAATTTTACGTATTTTGGTGACGCCAGAAATAATATGGGCAATTCACTCATGGTAACCTGTGCCAAGATGGGACTTAATTTTACGGCATGTGCACCGAAGGAGCTTTTCCCTGATGAGGGTCTTGTTAAAAAGTGCCGCCGTATTGCCGAGCAGAACGGTTGCACGATAACTCTTACCGAGGATGTATCCGAGGGTTGTAAGGGCGCACATGTTATTTACACAGATATCTGGGTATCCATGGGCGAGCCCGAAGACGTGTGGGAGACAAGAATCAGACTCTTAAAGCCTTACCAGGTAAACAGACACGTTATGGAGAGTGCCGCAAAGAATGCAATCTTTATGCATTGTCTGCCCTCGTTCCATGATACCAACACAACCATCGGTGCCGATATCGCAAACAAATTCGGTATAACCGAAATGGAGGTTACAAACGAGGTGTTTGAATCAGAATGTTCTGTTGTATTTGATGAAGCTGAAAACAGAATGCACACAATCAAGGCGGTTATTTATGCGACGCTTTGTTAGGTGCATTGTTTGCGGTGATGGCAGTGCAAACAGCAAATGTTGACACGGCAGAGGTTACGGAGGTTTATCATGAAAAAGAAAAAAATAGTAATTGCCCTGGGTGGCAATGCACTCGGCAACAATGCGGAGGAGCAGCTTGAGCTTGTTAAGAATACGGCGGACGCAATAGTTGATTTGATTGAGCACGGGCACACTGTAATAATTGGGCACGGTAACGGCCCGCAGGTCGGTATGATTAATCAGGCGATGGAGTTTTCGGCGGAAAACGGAGGCGAGACTCCGTCCATGCCGTTCCCTGAGTGTGGTGCAATGTCACAGGGATATATCGGTTATCATTTGCAACAGGCAATCCAAAAGGAGCTTAAAGAGCGTGAAATCGACAGAGAGGTTGCCAGTGTTATAACGCAGGTTGTTGTAGATCCCGATGACCCGGCATTTGGGGCACCTACAAAGCCGATTGGCTCATTTATGACAAAGGAGGAGGCAGACGAAGCCGCAAAGGATACGGGATGGCTTTTTAAAGAGGATGCAGGCAGAGGATGGCGAAGAGTGGTCGCGTCTCCCGAACCGCAGAGGATTGTTGAGCTTAATGTGATTAAGCAGATGGTTGACAAGGATGTTGTGGTTATTTCGGCCGGCGGCGGAGGAATTCCTGTTATAGAGAAGGATGATGATAGCCTTGAGGGTGTGGATGCCGTAATCGACAAGGACAAGACATGTGCTCTTCTTGCGGCAGATCTTGATGCTGATGTGCTTATTATTCTTACGGCGGTTGATTATGTGTATATCAATTTTAACAAGCCTGACCAGAGACGTCTTGAAGAAGTGACTGTCGAAGAAATGAAACAGCACATCAAAGAAGGTCAGTTTGCCAAGGGAAGTATGCTTCCGAAGGTAGAGGCGTGCCTTAAATTTGTTCGCGGCAAAAATAAGAAAGAAGCCATTATTACATCTCTTGAAAAAGCGGGCCTTGCCGCAACGGGTGAAATCGGAACAAGGATAATTGCAGACAGGAGGTGACTTTAATGGGCATCAAAAAACGTGAATTTCAAATGCCGACAGCATACACGATTCTTCTTGGGCTTCTCATAGTAGTTGCGATTATAACATGGATTATTCCGGAAGTAAGAAATGCAACCGTTCCGGATATAGTGATGTCTCCGGTAAACGGTTTTGTAAGTGCGTTTGATGTCTCTCTTTTTGTTATGTTTTTGGGAGGATTCCTAGGGGTTGTCAACGAGACGGGAGCTCTGGATAACGGTATTGCGGCAATTGTTAAAAAGCTTAAAGGCAAGGAGATGCTTCTGATACCGATTCTTATGATATTCTTTTCTCTTGGCGGAACAACTTACGGAATGGCAGAGGAG
>JAZNXQ010000085.1:0-4574 GCA_045593945.1 Lachnospiraceae bacterium
GTATCTGGATGAGAATATCAGACAGAATGAGATTAAAAAGGCAGAAGACAGACTTAAGGATATTATAGGTAAGATTGAAAAGCTTAAGAAACAGGAGGAACTTTTAAGAGAAGAGAGCGCTTTTCTTGCAGGCTATCAGGCTGCTTATGGTGATAAGGAGAATAAAGCGTGGGAGCAGTACGAGAAAGCCAAAACTGACCTTGAGAATTTCCAGAGTGAGAGGGAAGAACTTATTAATCTTATTGCTAAGTGCGAGAGTGAGGAAGCAAAGGTTAAAATAGATTTACAGAGTATAAACGCTCAGGAGAGTTCTCTCAGAGAGGAAGCAGAAGTGCTTGAGAGAATGACCGCTCTTTCCGGAAAAATAGACGAGCTTCAAGTTGTTTTGAGGGAGATGGCAACGCAGAAAAATACTCTCGCAAAGCGCTATAATGATATGGTGGCACACATAGAAGCTGTTGCCGGCAGAAAGCAGGCAAGCGAAGAAAGATTTAATACGATTAAATCTAAAGTTGCGCAGCTTAACAACGATTGGGAGCTTTTATACAAGCCGTTTTACAGAGAGGATGTCGGAGCTCCGAGTGTGATTTCAATGGATTATGAGGCGGCTGTTTCCAAATTTGCCGGAGTAAAGAGCGCATTTGACATGCAACACGGCGGGCTTGATGATAAGTATCAGCTTCTTAACAATTACGAAGGAGCCATGAGTAAGGCACTTCAGACACTTGCATATAACGGGGCGGACGAGAACATGCTGAAAGCCGCTTATGATAATCACGAGTTGTTCAGAACGGAGAATGCAGAACTCCTTGCGATAAGAGAGAAGCTTAACCGAAACCAAAGCGAGATTAAGCGCTTGCAAAAAGAAGCCATTTTAAAGCGTGACGAAAAGAATCGCATAGAGGGTGGAGTTTCTCATGCAGTCAAGGCTATTATAGAAAAATACGGTGTTTATGAGGAGATTAATATTAAGGCGGAAGAAGCGGGGGCGTTTGTGGCAGCCCGCGAGAATGAGATATATGAGATTGGCCTTAGTCTTGTACAGATAGAAGAACGTTTTGCAGATATCGAGAAGAGTGGCCGTGCGCTTGAAATTATGAAAAAAGATCTTGAACGTATTTTCAAAACTGACAATATCAGACCCGAAAATGCTACAGATGTTTTTGATGATATCGAGAGTATGAATGCAGCGTACGAGAAATATACCAAGGAATTTGATAAATTCAGAAGGGATATTCTTGCAAGACGTGATGATTTTGAAAAGGGTAAGCGCAGACTTACGGAGATGCTTGAAAAGCTTGAGGCATATTCTTTGGCAGTTGAGATTAAAGAGAGCATGAAGTGTCCGGTTTCTTCTTTTGAGGTCGAGACACTTAAGACCAATATTAAGGAAACTGTTGCATGTATAGCGCTTGAAAAAGAACGTGTTATCAAGGGAATATCTGACATGCAGGCGCTTAAGGACAATTTTGAGAATCAGTGTCTCCAGACATGTGCGAATATCAAGCTTGAGCTTGAGAAGCTTTCCAAGCTTTCGACGATTCGTATGGATGATGAAGTGATTTCGATTATCAGTCTGCAGGTTCCTTATGTTAAAGATGAATTCCGTAAAGAAAAGATGGAGAAATACATCGATATGCTTGTGGAGCATGCGGATAGTATGTCGGATGCCGGCGAGAGACTTAAGTACATTCGTAACGGTCTTGCATGGAAGAAGCTATTCTCTGTTATCGTAACGGATATGGACGCCATCAGACTCAATCTCTACAAGCGTGAGCGCATTAAAGAGCAGAGCAGATATCTCAGGTATGAAGAGGCGGTTGGAAGTACCGGTCAGTCACAGGGTATATATATACAGTTTCTTATCGGTGTAATCAATTATATTTCCAATATAAATTCACCGAATGCACAGGGCGGACTTAAAAATGTAATATTTATTGATAATCCGTTTGGTGCTGCCAAGGATATATATATTTGGGAACCGATTTTCAAGCTTCTTAAAACAAATAATGTGCAGCTTATTGTTCCTGCACGTGGTGCAACACCGGCCATTACGGGACGATTTGATGTTAACTATGTGCTTGGTCAGAATATGGTAAACGGCAAGCTGCAGACGGTTGTTGTGGATTATTTCAGCAGCCTCGAAAGAGAAGAACTTGAATATAAAGAGCTTAATTATGAACAGTCTGTATTGCAATTTATGTAGAGAATGGTTACAATATCTGTATAGGGTTAATTAGGAGTGAATAGTTTGGATAAATACGAATATAATTTACGTTCAGAGCAGATAATGAAGCTTGTTGCTGAAAATGAATATAAGACTGCGGCTAAGATTGCTGATTCCATAGACTGGAGACGTGTAAGAAATGTTAATATGCTTACAACCGTTGGAGAAGTCTATGAAAGATGCGGCAGATACAGTGATGCTAAGGATATTTTGCTTATGGCATACGAGAAGGCACCGATAGGACGACGACTTGCGTACAGACTTACGGAGGTCTGTATCCGTATGGGTGATTTAGATGATGCGCAGAATTATTACAAGGATTTCGTAAACTTGTCTCCGAAGGATAACAGGAAATACGAATTATTATATCATATTAATAAAAAGAAGGGCGCACCGGCAGAGATGCTGGCGGCAATTCTTGAAGAATATAAAGAGAATGATATGGATGAGCGTTGGTCCTATGAACTTGCACTTTGCTATCGTGACGCAGGGATGATTGACAGTTGTGTCGAGCAGTGCGATGAGATTTTTTTGTGGTTCAGGGACGGAGAATATGTTGTAAGAGCATTGGAACTTAAGAGTTCGTTTGCTTTTCTTACAGACGCCCAGCAAGAAGTGATGGATGCCGCGGAAGAAGCGGCGAGAGCGGTAGCGGCGGAGGCGGCTGCAATTGAAGCACAGAGACGGGCAGAACTGGAAGCACAGGAAGCAGCAAGAATACAGGCACAACGTGCAGCAGAGATTGAAGAACTCAAGGCAGCGGAAGCTAGGCGTGTTGCGGAGGCAGAGGCACAGAGACTTGCAGAGATAGAGGCGAGAAAAGCAGAGGAAGCAAGACTTGCAGCGGAAGCGGCAGCAGCAGAAGCGGAACTGAGACACGCAGAAGCAGAAGCACTTAGAGCAGTTTGGGGTGCTTCAGATGTGGATTTGGAAAAGGAATTCGCTGCCACAGAGGATAGTGCAGAGGAACAACCGGAAGAAAAGACGGAAGAAAAGCCTGATGCACAAAATATGGAAGAGATATACGGTGAGCAGTTGGAGCTTTATCCGTCAACTTCGTTTAGGAAAGTTAGCGGAGATACTATAGATATCCGTAAGGAGCAGGGAATCATCAGACGTAATTTTGTGGATGAGACCGAAGAGGAGAAGAAGCATGCTTCCGAAGATGATCAGATTGAAGGCCAGATGACTCTTGACGAGATTCTTACCATGTTTGAGAAGAATGATGGTTGGGAAGTTGTTAATACCGAGTCAACCAAGAAGGACATTTCCGAGATTACAGAGGAACAGCCGATTGTCGAAGAAGTTATAGATGAAACAGAAGCTGTTTTGGAGCCTGAAGAAGAGGAAGAAGTTTTAGAAGAACTTCCGGATATCGAGTCTGCAGAAGCTGATACGGATGAATTATTTGGTGATAATTTTGTTGACAGTATTTCAGAGGCGGTTGATAAAGTTACCGACGAGATGATAAATGATGCGGATAACGATTTAAAGTTTGAAAATGGATTAACTCATGATCAGAAGGAGATTTTTTATAATTTCCTCTTCATGAAAGGAATGGAAGAGCAGTTGGCATTACTTTTTAGAGATGTAGCACAGGTGGGTGCAGGTGCGACATCACAGGCAGGCAATCTGCTTGTGGTCGGAGAGCATAAGTCAGGCAAGACTACTCTTGCAGTTGATGTTATGAAGGAGATTAACCGTATCCGTGACCGCAAGGGTCGTAAGATAGCCAAAATATCCGGTGAAAGACTTAATTATAAAGGTCTTAGAGAGACATTTTCACATCTTCAGGATGCGGATTTGCTTGTAGAACATGCGGGACGCATAAGTAAGTCAACGCTTCAGGGCCTGCTCCGTTTTATGAGCGGGGAGACAGGCGGCATGCTTGTTGTTTTCGAGGACACTAAGGAAGGTATGGAATATATACTTTCACAGGTTCCCGAAGCAAGAACATATTTCAGTCATTACCTTGAACTTAGAGAGGTTGAGGTTTCTGAGTGGGCAGAGCTTGCAGGACGTTATGCCAAGGAAAAGGGCTATAAGATAGATGATATGGCCAAACTTGCGCTTTCTGCCAAGATTGCGGCGCTTTATCAGGATATATCGGTGATTGAGTTCGATGATGTTAAGGATATAGTGAAGGACGCGATTAAGAGGTATAACAGGAAGCATATTTTCAAAAAGAGCAGAAGCGACAGCGACACATATTATGTCCTGAAAGAGACAGATTTCCGTTAAAATACAAAACTCCATCTTTGACGAGAGCCAGAGATGGAGTTTTTTGTTATGCATTATGCGAAATTATTTTGTTGTTTCTTTTATGAATTCATCAATGCTGTCTGCG
>JAZNXQ010000086.1:0-3182 GCA_045593945.1 Lachnospiraceae bacterium
GTTCCTCGTTACAGATATCCGTTTATATCGGACTAAAGTCCGCTCTAAACCGGATATCTGTCTCGGAAATGCGTACAACTTGTATACCAACTATTTTTTAATCGTAATAATATAACTGCCCGTATTATCAGGAGAAATTACGGCACTTGAATATTCGTTGGGTAGTGTGAGAGAAGTATTATCTCTGGGCTTTTGCCTTGATATTAAGTATTCGTCAATTTTGTACCAAACACCGTTTTCCAGTGAAAGAATATACTCCTCAAGTGTTGGTTGATTGTTGTATATAATTTTGGCATGAGGAGCACCGACATATCTGATATGCCAGGGCTCGTATTTAATGCCTGTTTTATCCTGACCGTAGGAAGGATAGCGGATGATAAATCCGTATTCCCAACAATTTGAGTTAACAAAGCGGCCGGCTTCTGTCTTTAAAAAGTTAAAGCCTGCATTATATGCGACATAGACATCAAGTGCAAGCCCTGTCTGATGCTCGCTTGCACCTGCTACGGTTGCGGTGTCGGAATCTTTTTCGTACTGCTCAAGCTGTTCCTCGTATGTCCGGTAAGCACTGGATACATAAAGCTTGCTTCCGGTTTCGCTGTTAACTGCCGACGATAATTCCTTATAGGCATCGTGTATGCAACAGTTCATCTGTAAATCAGTGTTATTGTAACAAGACAGGTCTGCCACATAATCGGTCTGTAACAGATACTCAGTATTTATTAACATCATACTCTGGTTAAAGGTGATTTTATCATCGGCTTCTAATTCTTCCAAAGTGAACTTGGTTAAGGAATCAGGTTTGACTTTGGTCATTTTAATTTCGTCACAATTAATACCAATCTTTTCTGCCAAAACATATCTGTACTGAGGACATAAAGCAAGAAAAAGCACTACTGCCAAAACAGGAACGAAAATGCCAAAAAACTTAATTCGTCTTCTTTTTTTCTTTTTCATATGATAACCGCCCTCCTACAGATTCTCATTTTTGAGGGCATCTATCGGGTTATCTTTTTTAATCTTGCTCATAGAGTACATCATCGTCGCACCCACAACAATAAACACGCTAAGCACCGCAATACCTATCGCCGCCCACGGCAGATGGAAGCCCGTGGAGTAACCTTCCGAAACTGCAAGATATATGAGCCAGGTGATGAAGACGGACACGGGAAGTCCGTAAAGTAAGGCTCTTGAGCCGTATAAGAGACATTCAAAGTTCATCATCTTATTAAAACTTTTTGCGCTCATGCCGACGGATTTTAGCATGGCAAATTCACGACGGCGAAGGCCAATATTCGTAGAAATAGTGTTAAATACATTGGCCGCGGCAATAAGTGAAATCAGTGCAATAAAACCGTACGAAAAAACCTTAATAATTGTTACAAGATTTCTTTCATCTTCCACAGAAGAGGCATAGTCGCTAAGTGAGCCAGCCTCAAAGCCGTTCTCGGAAAGTGTCTGTTTTAGTGTGGTATAACTTGCACTGTGGTTGTCTGAACAAAACATAAATTTGATTTCATATCTTGAAGAATCTACGGTCGGGAACATAATATCGCGCATGCTTTCAGGATAAATAAAGGTCAGACCATTACCCTGAGTTGCAAAAAACGGCCAGTCATATATGGTTTTACCTGACTTTAGCATAAAGGGCTCGTAGGCCTCTGCCTCGGGAATGCGAAGAATTTCTTCGGGATTGTCAAGGCTTTCGTAAAGAATATATTCATTACCCTCGAGGTCTGTTTCCATACCGTGATGAGTGTACCCGTCATAATCCTTAAGAAGAGACAGGTTGGCCTCGCTGTAGTCATCTCCAAGCATACTCAAATAAACGTATTTTCCCTTGTCGTAGTCAAAATAACGGCTTCCGTCAATAGCAACCGCAAGCGGTTCTTCAGGATTCATAAAAACGTTTTTGTCGAGTCCGTTTTGCTCAAGGAGAGCTTCAAAAGTATCATCATTTACAAAGCGTAAAACAATGCTTACAGGTGCAAAAGAGTCGTCTTTCGTTTCAATGTGATTCAGAGAATCACTTCGTAAAACTGCTTCTTTTGACAAATATTCTTTGTTCATTTCGGCAGTCAGGTAGCGGGTATACGTATATGCGCTGTCCGTGAGATTACCATCTTCCCTAAAAAGCTCAAGTAATTCTTTTGCCGAAATTTCGGAATGAGCGTCTGCATGACTAAAATAGTAAAGGTCGTAACCATATGTGGCAAAACCGCCCGAAACAGATTCCATAAGATAATCCGTAAAAGCAGAAGCAGACACAAAAAGCACAATACTCATAAAAAGGCTTACAATGGTTGCACGATACTTTTTCTTACTGCGCTTGTAATGCTTGTTCGCAAGTACTCCGGGAAGACCGAACAGCTTGTACATAAGCTTTGAGGTTTTGACAGGCTTGCTTTGCGCATGAACATCAAGGTTCTGGCGGATTGCTTCCACTGCCGAAACATTGGTAGCTCTTTTTGACGGAATCCATGCCGAAATAAGCACAGTTATAAGCGCGACAACTGCAGCAATTATGATTGACGCTAAGGAAACACTTAACTCCATTTTGGCCGGAAATCCAAGTATCATGAATTTGTTGCCGACAAAATAAAGAGTTACGCCGATTCCGACAATTCCCGAAATAATACCGAGCGGAATGCCGATAACGCTTACCGCGAGTGCCTCAAATATTACAGAGCGTCTAAGCTGGCTCTTGGTTGCGCCTATGGAGGAGAGCAGACCGAATTGTTTGGTTCGCTCCGATACCGATATTGAAAATGCATTGTAGATTAACGATACCGAGCCGAACATTATAAGTCCGATTACAATTCCGGCAAGTCCGTAAAGCATCGTTGTAAAGTTATCATATTTTGATACTCCCGAGTAAAGCAGCAAATCTCTATTATCATTGCTGGACAGGTTACGTCCCTCCATAAACTTATAAATGTTATGGGGGTTTTTCATTTTATAGTAAATGTTGTAAAGACAGTCTTCTTTAGGCTTACTGTCGGCAACTGTGATTGCCGTGTAGCCGGGTGCTGTGCGGTTTTCAAAGGACGGACGTTCATAAAAGCCGACTACCGTGTAGGTTCGTGTTTCACGCACCTCTATTGTCTCATCAAGCAGAACGGCTTTGCTTCCCTCGTATATATAACAGGGATTGTTCTGCGTCATGGGCCAGCCCTCAAACA
>JAZNXQ010000087.1:0-8449 GCA_045593945.1 Lachnospiraceae bacterium
AATCCTGATGCAACGGTTTATGTAAGATGGACCAATTCTTGGATTGATGATGATGTGGCAGGTGAGGCAACCACGGCCTTGCTTGATGCGCATAATATAGATGTGCTTGCAATGCATACGGATTCCGTGAGGCCGCTTGACGTTGCGGAAGCAAGAGGTGTGGAGACAATAGGATATAATGTGGACAACAGTGAGTTTTATCCGAGCACATATCTTACGGCGGCTGTGTGGGACTGGGAGAAGTTTTATACACCGAATATATTAAAGTGCCTGCAGGGTAAGTTTGAAGGATATCATTACTGGGAAGGAATTGATTCAGGGATGATTTCGCTGGCACCGTTTACGGATAGGGTAAATGTGGACACGAAAGCGATTGTTGACCGTGAGGCAGAATTGCTTGGAAGTGGAACATTTGATGTGTTTTATGGAGAAATAGTTGATAATGAAGGTAATGTCCGTATAGCTGCGAATGAGAGCATGACGGACAATGCAATGCTTAATGAATTTGATTGGTATGTGGAGGGGGTTGTAATTGATGAGGAATAGCAAGGTAAGGCAAAAAATATTACTTGTTTTGATGGTAGTTTTAATTGTTATTATTGTTGGAATTATAATTATGACCGGTTATAAAAAGTCTGCTGTACCGAAAATTGGATTAATTATAACAGGCAGTAAGACAGATGCAGGCTGGAACGGTGTGCATTATCGGGGTGTGTCATATGCATGTGATAAGCTGGATGCAAAGCTTGTTGTTAAGGAAAATGTTCCGGAGAATGCAGAACTTTGTGCGGAAGCAATAAGAGAACTTGTCGATGATGGTGCAGGTATGATTATTCTTTCAAGTTATGCATATCCTGAACTGGTTAAGGATATTGTTGAAAGTTATCCGGAAGTGGCTTTTTATGGCAGTTCGGCAGAGTACTATGCGGATAATATGACATCATATTTCGGAAGAATGTATCAGGCAAGGTATCTTGCAGGTATTATTGCAGGTATGACTACCAAAAATAATCGGATAGGTTATGTTGCAGCTATGTCCAACATAGAGGTTAACAGAGGTATCAATGCATTCACTCTGGGTGTACGCAGCGTAAATCCGGAGGCTGTTATAAATGTTGTGTGGACGGGTTCATGGGATGACGAAAAAGCAGAGACAGAAGCGACAAGAAGATTAATTAATGACAAAGATATAGATGTGGTTACATATCATCAGAACCGTCACTATGTCGCACGGACCGCAGATGCGGCGGGTATATATTCCATAGGATACAACGAGGCGGAGGATAATCTGTCCGAGAAATATATTACTGCAGCAGTATGGAACTGGGAGGCACTTTATTACGGAATAGTCAGGGAATACGTGCTTGGCGAAGGTAATAATGTGAAGCGGCATTGGTTCGGTATTAATACCGGAGTTGTAGGATTATCAGAGTATTCTGCGGCGATAAGCGAAGATGTGATAAAAGCAGTTGAAACTGCAAAAAACGATATCCTTGCGGGAAAGGATGTTTTTTCGGGAGTGATTTATGATAATAACGGGCAACTTCGTTGTGATGAAGGGGAATTAATAAGCGATGAGCTGTTGCTTGAAAAACTGGATTGGTTTGTTGATGGGGTGGAGATTTATGAATGAGAATAGTTTTAAAAGGAGTCTTAGAAATACAGCCATTGTAGTAGTTACCAGTTTTATTGTTTTGATTATAGTATGCATTGCAATGGGTATGAAAATATGGGATATTGTTGAAGTGCATATGGAGGAACATGTTGCGGAACAGGGTCAGATGGTTTCGAGGATTGTTGACAACAGTTTTGCAGATGAACTCAGATTATTAAGCGAGGCTACAGTTTTTGTAGATTTGGAGAACGGAAGTCTGGGGCAGTTTTTTTTCGAAGAAGAAGGTGTAAATTACGGTGTGCTCAGAATTAACGGTGAACCGACTGTTGGAGAAAGACTTGATTTTAGAGAATATGAAGGGATTTTTGAGGCGATTCACGGTAATGCTTCCGTAAGTTGCAGCAATAAAAGTGAAAAGGTTTTGTTTGCAGTGCCGGTATATAACGGAGCAAATGTAAAATATGTGCTGTATAAGCTATATGATAGCAACGTTCTCGTCAAAGAGATAGATATATCGTGTTTTGATGGGAAAGGCGATTGTGTTATTACAGATATTGAAGGTAATATAATTCTTAAAGAAACAGATAGCAAAATTGATGAAGATTTTTTTGTAGAAAAGAAAAATGCGGAAGCATTTGAAAAGATAAGTGATAAGATGAATATCAGCTCAATTGCAGCAAATCGTAGTAAAGGCCCGTACGGGGATAATGTCTTGTTTGCGGCAGAGACAGATTATTCAGGCCTGTATATTATGGGATATGTTCCGGCAGAAGATGTAAGAGGAGACATTTCACTAATTATTCCGCTTGTTTTGTGGTGTTTCGGTCTTTTGTGGATACTTCTCCTTATTGTTACGGTTTATTTAATGGGTGCAGAGAAAAAGGCAAAAGAAAGTAATGAGCTTCTTCGTGCCAAACAGATTGCTGAGAAAGCAAATAAAGCAAAAAGTGATTTCCTTGCCAATATGTCACATGAAATCAGAACGCCCATTAATGCGGTTATCGGAATGAACGAGATGATACTTAGGGAGAGCAGTGACAAGAATGTTCTTGAGTATGCTTCCAATATTGAAAGCGCCAGCCGCAACTTGCTTGATATTATAAATGACATTTTGGATTTTTCAAAGATTGAATCCGGAAAAACAGAAGTGTTTGAAAGCAACTACAGACTGGGCGAGTTACTCAATGATGTTGTTAACATGATGGAGATGAAAGCGACGGATAAAGGTCTTGATTTTGAAATACTTGTAGATGAAAACCTGCCGTCCGAACTTTGCGGTGATGATGTAAAGATAAGGCAGATAATGTTAAATCTTTTAAACAATGCAGTTAAGTATACAGCGAAGGGTGCAATATGCTTAAAGGTAAGCGGGGAAGATTTAACGACGGATTCGGTAATGCTTAAGGTTTCCGTGGAAGACACCGGAATCGGGATTAAAGAGACTGATAAAAATGGTTTGTTTGAAGGTTTTAGAAGACTCGATTTGGAGAAAAACAGAAATATCGAAGGAACGGGTCTGGGACTTGCAATTACAAGAAAATTCCTTGACATGATGGGCGGAACAATTGAGGTGGAAAGTTCGTACGGAGAGGGATCATCATTTACATTCCGGGTTGCTCAGAAAATTGTTGACACTGAGCCGCTTGGGAATTTTGAAGATAATTACAGGAAGCAAAGAGATGTGGATTATAAGTACAACCAGACCTTTGTGGCTCCTGATGCGAAGATACTTGTGGTTGATGACAACCAGATAAATCTGCTTGTTGTAAGAAAACTCCTTGAAAAGACGCAGATACAGATTGCGGAAGCCATGAGTGGGGCAGAGGCCCTGGAGCTTATGCAAAGCAACAGATATGATATTGTTTTTCTGGACCATATGATGCCGGAAATGGATGGTATTGAGACTTTGAAGCTTGCAAGAAAACAGGACGGCGGTATGTGCAGGGATGTTACGATTATTGCACTTACTGCAAATGCAATTTCAGGAGTTAAGGAAATGTATTTGTCAGAGGGGTTTGATGATTACATCAGTAAACCTATCAGTATAAAGCAGTTGGAAGAACTTTTGATGAAATACTTGCCGGCAGGGAAAATAAGCTTTTGTATAGAAAAAGAGACGGTGGCGGCTCCGGAAGAAGAACCTGCGGATTTGTTGGATTATAATAGGGGTCTCCATTACTGTGCAGGAAGCAAAGAAGTATATGCTGAGATTGTAAAAATGTTTTGCGATTCGTACGAAAAGAAATGCGCCGAACTGGAGACATATTTTACAGGCGGGGATTGGAATAATTACACAGTCAGCATCCATGCATTAAAATCCAACGCACTTAATATAGGTGCGGGAAAACTTGCAGATTCGTGTCTGGAGCTTGAACTTGCGGGTAAGAAAATCAGGGCAGGAGAAGATGTGGTTGTCAATACAGAATTTATCAAAAAGAATCACGAAGCTGTTATACGGTTGTTTGGTGAGACAATAAAGATAGCAGGGGAGTATTTAGGGAGAGCATAATTAAGGAGGAAAATATGAGACATATTCTTATTGTGGATGATGATAATATCAATTGCGTTATGGCGCGACATGCACTTAGCGATAATTATGAGGTTTCGGTTGTAAATTCAGGAAAAGAGGCGTTGGATTTCCTTGAGGAAGAATCTGTTGATTTGATACTTATGGATATTGAGATGCCGCAGATGAGTGGTAAAGAGGTTGCAAGCAAAATAAAAGAAAATGATAAATGGTGTAATATACCGATTATCTTTTTAACGGCAGATTCCGACCCAAAGACGGAAGCAGAATGCTTGAGCTGGGGTGCGGATGATTTTATAACAAAGCCTTTTGTGCCGCTTGTCATGAATACGAGAGTCAGCAGAATTTTAGAGGTATATGAGCTTAGGAAGGATTTGGAGAGTAAGCTTGAGAATAGAACAAAACAGTATGAGAAGGCAACACAGAGATCATTTACAGATACACTTACAGGGCTTCACAACAGGGATTATTTCAAGAAAAAGCTGACACCTTTTTTGGAGGATGGCGGCAAGGGAACGCTGTTTATGATTGACTTGGATGATTTTAAGCAGATGAATGATACTTATGGTCATATTGCCGGAGATAAAACTTTGCAGAATTTTGCGACGGTATTAAATATGTATGCAAGAGAAGGCGACATTGTATGCCGCCTTGCAGGCGATGAGTTTGTGACTTTTTATCCGGGGCTTACGGATGAGGGAGTTGCAGCGAAAAAAGCCGAGGGAGTTATTAAGAGTTTTGCCGAGAAAATGGGAGAATTGGGATATGGTGGTGTTGTATCTGTATCCATCGGAATTATGATTACCTATGGTGGAGAAGACGTTCAGAGTCTCTATAATAAGGCTGATAAATCCTTGTATTTTGTAAAAAATAACGGCAAGAATGCTTATCATTTTTATGGTGACAGTAATGACGTGATTGAATCAATTAATACGGAAGTAGATCTTGAATATGTCAGTCATATGATGAAGCAGGGACTTGGAGAGCAAAGAGGAATTATGCGTCTTGCATATGATGAATTTAAGAATATTTACGATTTTATATCCAGGTATGTTTCGCGTAATAAACACAAAGTGCAGGTGGTACTTTTTACAATGAATGCTGTGGATAAACGTTCTGAGATTATTATGGAAGATGTCATGCAGTTTTGGGAAGAAGTGGTGTCAGAATCGCTTCGTGCAGTTGACACGGGAACAAGATACAGCAGCAGTCAGTACATGGTAATACTTATGGATGCCGGTATTGAAAACGGCAGGGATGTTGCGGAAAGAGTAATAGAGAAGTTTTTTGAAAATAATAAGGCATTTAGGAGTGAAATTAAAATTTCATATGACATTAGGTCCATGCAGCCGTAGACAGAATTTTTGACAGAGAGGTAACTATGATATATCCCAAATTTCTTAAAGAAAACGATACAATAGGAATTACGGCAGTAAGTGCCGGTATAGAAGGAGAAAAGTTAAAGCAGCTTGATTTATCCGAGGCTAATATAAGGACACAGGGTTATAAAATTGTTGAAACAAAGAATGTCCGTGCAGGCGGAATTGTAAGCAGTTCGGGTAAGGAGAGAGCAGAGCAGTTAAAGGCACTTTTTGAGGATGACACGGTACAGATGGTTTTATGTGCTTCAGGTGGAGATTTTCTCATTGATATGCTCCCTTTTGTGGATTATGGTGCGATAAAAGCAAATCCTAAGTGGATTCAGGGATATTCTGATCCGACAAGTCTTCTTTATTCCGTGACAACGCTTCTTGACATAGCAACGATTTACGGATTTAACGGCGGAGGATACGGTATGAAAGAGCTCCATAAGTCGCATGAGGACAGCTTTTCGATTCTTCGCGGTAATATCGTCGTACAGGACAGTTTTGAATTTCACGAAGGAAAAAAGGACGGTAAGTTGGATGGTTATGTGCTTACCGAGCCTGTTTATTGGAAAAATTTAAACGCAAAAGAAGTGAATGTAAAGGGAAGAATTCTTGGGGGATGTATGGAGTGTCTTGCGGATATAATCGGGACACCGTATGACGGAACAGAGAGGTTTCTTGAGCGATATAAAGATGACGGAATTTTGTGGTATTTTGATATATTCGGTCTCCGTTCAGAGCAGGTTTACAATACGCTCTGGCATATGAAGCATGCAGGTTGGTTCGAAGGTGCTGTAGGCTTTATGTTTGGACGAGTTATGTTTCCCGGAACATTTCTTGATATGAGCTATGAGGAGGCCATAGTAAGGGCTCTCGGAGATGTCCCGATAGTTTTTAATATGGATATAGGACATGTTGCACCGAGAATGACTGTGATAAATGGTGCGATGGGTGAACTTTTCAGCAAGGACGGTAAGGGCAGGCTTATGATGAGTTTAAGTTGCGATTAAAATGGTTGTTGAGGTATTATATGGGACTGAATGAAGATATTAGGAAACAACTGCACGAAATGCAGGAAGATGGTTATAAGAAATTCTCTGCCGCGCTTGTGCCGGGTTGTGATAATATGCTCGGAATAAGGCTTCCGCTTCTTAAAAAAATGGCTAAGGAGCTTGCAAAAGGAGACTGGAGAACGTATCTGTCCGATGCATGTGATGATTATTTTGAAGAGATAATGCTTCAGGGTTTTACACTTGGCTTTGCTAAAGCGGGTATGGAAGAGATTTTGCCTTATGTGGAGAGGTTTATACCAAAGATTAATAATTGGTCAGTCTGCGATAGCTTCTGTGCAAATTTTAAAATTGCAGCGAAAGAACGTGAGAAAATGTGGGATTTTCTTATGGACTACAGAGAAGGTTCGGAATTCGAACAGCGTGTTGTTGCGGTTATGCTTATGGATCATTTCCTTACTGGAGAATATATCGACCGCGTGACAGAGGTGCTTGAGAGTCTTGATAATCCGGGATATTACACAAGGATGGCGGTTGCGTGGGCAGTTGCCACAGCCTATGCCAAGTTCCCTGAGAAGATAAAACCTGTTATTGAGGAACAAAGACTGGATGCTTGGACGCATAACAAAGCCATACAAAAGATGGTAGAGTCGTACAGGGTATCCGTCGATGATAAAATGTACCTTAAAGCATTAAAATATTAGTTGGATTATTAAAAAAGAGTTGCCGGTTTCGGCAACTCTTTGTGGTTTTTAAAGGAAAGGTCTTTTGTCGAGCACAAGCTTTAACGGCTTGGAGGTTCTTATATAACCGGGAAGTGCATCTTGAAGTACCGCCAAGGCACATACAATTGCAAAAAGCGTATTCAAATCGTTAAGTGTCTCGGACTCCTCGATGTTCATATCAAGGAGCTGTGTAATAAGTCCGTCAGCGATTTCTTTTAATATCTTCTGGGTTTCATCGTATTTAATGCCGGCTCTTCTTTGAACTCTTGCGAGCATGTATGTAAAATCAATATCGGGCCAGCCTATGGATTTCGAGAAGTCCATGCAAGCGCCGTCGTAATATGCTTTGATACATGTATCCAAAAGCTCTTTGGGGTAGGGAAGCGCGCGTTTTGCATATTCATAGTTAAATACATAGTGGAAAGTGCTTGCGAGATAGTGGAAAAGAGGTGCGCCTTCCAAAGCATCTTTTTTCCAAAGACCTGTAGCGGCATCAGCATTGTTGTCAAGCCACTCAAAATAATAATCCTCCCATTCGTCGCCAGCAGTTTCGGTAAGAAGCATGGAAGCATATATTCCGGCTCCGAGATGTGCCCCGAGCCACGGGTCTTTTGCCCAGTTGATGCTGTCCATGAACTTAAAAAGTCCTTCTTTTGTTGCGTACTCAGAAAAGCCGCCTGCTTTGTAAAGCGGCTTGGCATCGAGCAAATTAAGTGCACCGCTTACAAATGCCGTGGTGTGTGTAGCAAAATTGCCGGGATTTTCAAAGAGACCGTTATCCTTGTTCTGAAAATCTTGAAGAACCTTAATGAAGGCTTCGCGTTCTGCAAAGTCTGTCGGAAGTTCTCCGATTGTATACAGGATATTGGCAGCATTGGCACATCCGTATGGGATTGCGCCAAGGTCACGACTGTTCTTGGCATCCTGTGTAATCCAACGGGCATACTTGCCGGGCTCACCAAGATAGTGACTGTCAACAATTTTTTTGAGGTCTTTTATAAAAGGTCTTAAATCGTACATTGTGTCCTCCTTGCAAAGTTTTTTAAGCAGGCTGTATACCGTTGGATAAGTATACTTAACCATGTATATCAATAATTATATAATAAACAAAATTGAGTTTAAAGTATTTTTGTTATTTAAAGTCGTTTTTGCAAAGAAATTAAAATAAAAGCAGATACTTGACGCGAAAAGAAAATAGAGTTAAA
>JAZNXQ010000088.1:0-2015 GCA_045593945.1 Lachnospiraceae bacterium
ACTATATCTAAAATTAATGATACAATAAAGTGCGCAATTAAAAGCAATGATACACCGCAAAATATATAAACTAAAACTCTATATTTTTTTGTTCCCAAATTGCGCATAAACCAACAACAAAGAAACACAATAATCGATAGAATAGTTGTAATTAAGCAAAATAGATTATCATTTTGTATTGGAACGAAGAGTGTTAACAATAAACCTACCAAGAATAGAGCTACAGCCACCGAAGTACCTTCCAGTGAATCTATCTGGTATGATAAACTAGTGGTATCGATCTCAGCAACCCCATTTTCGGGGTGCAGACCGTGCTTTTTATTATATTTTTCACGAGTTTTAATTGCTGTCTTCAGCCATACTTTTCTCAAGAAAGAAACTAATCTTAAAAAAACTACAAACATAAAACTCACGCCGATGGTTTGAATAATATTCACAATTGTTCTCACATTTTCGCTCCTAAATATTTAATTAATTATGCTCCTAAACTCTTAAAGAAACATCCAACATACTTTGTGATATCTGTGGACTTTCGATTTAACAAAGGTAAGCTGGAGGAATAAAAACTATTTTTTACCCTTTTTTTCTTTTTGGAATTAAACCAAGCAGAAAAGATTCCTTCTATCACATATCCTGCTGCGAACCCGAGCACAAACCCTAAGCCTGGAACGGGTACAAGGTTCAGTAATAGTCCAACTATTTTGGAAACACCCCATATCAACAAAGCGATGAACAATTCTACAACACAGTCCGTTATTACTCTAAAAATTGACGAAGCATTTGATGCACAAGTATAGACAAGTAGAATAATAGACATAACCGAAAGCAATATACTTACTATTTTGAATCCTTTTGCTAATTTTTTTGAGGCTTTTTTTGCATTTGCGATCTCACGCTCAATTTGTCTCTTGCTTTTCTTTGTGGATTTTCGGATTTTCTTGATGTCTCTATCTGTATACTTTGTTGCTTCCGCCATATCATTTACACCAACAATGATATCAAAAGCCGTTTTGACAGCATTTAACAAAGCATCTGCTCCACCATACCCCGTTTCATCGGTGTTATTAATAGGATCGTTATAACAATAAGACAAAAGATTCGGAATTTTAAGTTGTCCATCGATTTGAAGTCTAGCCATCTCAGGTGCATCCCCATTAATAAACCTACCAACAGTCGGATCATAATACCTACTTTGGAGATAATAGAGTCCAATACTTTGGTCGTAGTAGTAGGACCTGTACCTGAATGGGTTAACTCTTGCAATAATACCGGTGTTATCCGAAACTATTGTGCATACACCCCAAGCGTCGTAGGTGTAGCTTGCTACAACCTTACCCTTGTTGTTGGTAATGGCAATAACGTCACCCTGCAGGTTCTTAAGGAAATAGTATGCGTAATCTTTGTAGATAATACCGCAAACACTGTCCTCGTTATCGTAGAGAGGAATAAGGGTGTTTTCGCCCCAGGTTTCCTTGAGAATCTTAGTTCCGTCAAGTGTGTATTCGTGCTTAACGCCGTTTACGGTCTTGCTTGTTCTTATACCGTTAGCATTGTAGGTGTAGGTATTACCGTCAAAGGACTTAAGCTGTCTGCCCTTTTCCCAGACGAGAGTATGACCGAGATATTTCGTCGGGTTGCCCTGAGCATCATACTCAATAGATTCACTCTCTATACCTGTTAGCAGGTCGTGCCAGGTAGAATCGTAGAAGTAGGTCTGGCCGTTCTTCGAGATAATATTACCGTAGGTGTCATAAGTCATACTGTTTATAATATGACCGTTAAGACGCTCGGTAAGAAGCTGGCCGAGAGCATCGTACGTATACTCCGTAGTACCGTCAACGCTGTCTGTTACCTTGGTAATACGTTCTTCAGCGTCATACTCATACTCTATAGTTCTTCCGTCGGAGAGAAGTATTCTGCTTACAAGCTGAGTAGTAGGCGAGGACTTGAGCTTGCCGGACTTGGTATGCTCTTCGGTTGACGTACCCATAACGTACTCAAACTGACGGGAGATA
>JAZNXQ010000089.1:0-9823 GCA_045593945.1 Lachnospiraceae bacterium
ATGCAAGAGAGGTTGCACTTGAAAGAGCAAGGGTTTCGGATGGAATTGTAGTGCTTGGCTCGGCAACACCGTCCATGGAATCATATTATAATGCCTCGTGCGGTAACTATAATTTGTACAGCCTGACAGAAAGAATAGGGACAAGCACACTTCCTGAAGTGTCGGTTGTTGATTTGAGAGAGGAACTAAAAGCCGGCAACCGTTCGATGTTTAGCACGAAGCTTAGGGAAGCTATACAGGAAAGGCTTGACAAAAAAGAGCAGACGATGCTTTTTATTAACAGGAGAGGTTATGCGGGATTTGTGTCGTGTCGCTCGTGCGGTGAAGCAATTAAATGTCCGCACTGTGACGTAAGTCTGACCTATCACAATAACAAGAGGCTTATTTGCCATTATTGCAATTACAATATTCCGATGCCGGACAAGTGTCCAAAGTGTGCATCAAAGTTCATCGGAACCTTTGGGACGGGAACTCAAAAGCTTGAAGAAGCGACGATTACGGCATTTCCGGGAGCGAGAGTGCTGCGAATGGATATGGATACAACTTCGGGAAAGGACGGACATGAGAAGATATTATCCGCTTTTGCAAATCATGAGGCAGATATACTTATCGGAACCCAAATGATTGTAAAAGGACATGATTTTCCGAACGTAACGCTTGTCGGAATAATTGCGGCGGATATGTCACTTTTTGAAAATGATTACAGAAGTGCCGAGAGGACATTTCAACTTCTTACACAGGCAGCAGGCAGGGCCGGACGAGGCGATAAGCCGGGACAGGTTATTATTCAGACCTATAAGCCTGAGCATTATGCAATACAGGCATCTTCCGCACAGGATTACGGAGAGTTTTATAAAACAGAACTTTCCTACAGAAAACTGGTTAATTATCCGCCGTTTTTGCACATGTTGGTTATTTTTATATCTTCCCCAAGTCTTGCAGAATGTGGTACAATGGCAGAGATGTTAGCAAAAACAGTGCAGGATTATGGTGATTACACGGTTATAGGTCCGGCAGATGCTACAATAGCTAAGAAACAGGACCGATACCGTAAGGTTATATGGTGTAAGCACATGGATGTTAATTCGCTTAAAGAGCTTATGAATGCACTTGAAGCAGTAATTAAAACAAATACGGAGCTTAAGAACTGTAGTGTACAGTTTGATTTAGATCCGATGAGTATGTATTAAACAAAAGTTGATAAGAGAGGAAAAAGAGATGGCAATCAGAAATATCAGAGAAGAAGGCGACGAATTATTAAGAAAGATTTCAAGACCCGTAACGGAGATGACGGAGCGTATCGATACGTTAATTGATGATATGCTTGAGACGATGTACGAGGCGGAAGGCGTGGGCCTTGCTGCACCGCAGGTAGGGATTCTTCGCAGAATCTTCGTTGTTGATATAGGAGAAGGTCCTATTGTAATGATTAATCCGGAGATTATAGAGACTTCAGGAGAACAGGAAGGACCCGAAGGTTGCCTTAGTGTTCCTGGCTTTCAGGGAACCGTAATTAGACCTAATTATGTTAAAATGAAGGGTCTCAACCGTAAAATGAAACCTTTTACAATTGAGGCGGAGGAATTCCTTGCGAGAGCACTTTGTCATGAGTTTGATCACCTTAACGGAATTCTTTATATTGATAAAGTTGAAGGTGAGGTTTACAGAGTTTCTGAAGCAGACGAAGAAGATTACGAAGAGTTTACGGAGGAGTAAGAATGAGAGTTATATTTATGGGAACACCTGATTTTTCAGTGCCTACGTTAAGAACGCTTGCAGAATCAGATAATGAAGTAATTGCCGTATATACACAGCCGGACAAGCCTAAGGGTCGAGGCCATGCGATGCAGTTTACTCCTGTTAAGGAATGTGCACTTGAATATGGCATTCCTGTATATCAGCCGAACCGTGTTCGTGATGTTATGTGTATTGAAGAGATAAGAGAGATGGCTCCCGATGTGGTTATTGTTGTTGCATACGGTCAGATTTTACCCAAAGAGCTTCTTGAAATACCGACATACGGATGTATTAACGTGCATGCATCACTCCTTCCAAAATACAGAGGAGCAGCGCCCATACAGTGGACGGTTATTGACGGCGAAGAATTTACCGGTGTTACGGCCATGCAGATGGATGTAGGGCTCGATACAGGCGATATGCTTGAAAAAATAATTGTTCCGATTGAAAAAGATGAAACAGGCGGAAGCCTTCATGACAAATTGTCGGTGCTCGGCGGCGATATAATTTTGAATGTATTTGAAAAAATAAAAAACGGAACACTTACAAGGGAAAAACAGGATGATGAAGTTGCAACTTACTGCGGAAAACTTGATAAAACAATGGGACTTCTTGATTTTAGCAAGCCTGCAGTTCAGTTAGAGAGACTTATCCGCGGATTAAATCCCTGGCCTTGTGCATATACTAGTCTTGACGGCAAAAATTTAAAGCTCTGGAAAGCTGATGTAATTGGTTTTGATGAATTACAGGATGTGGAGCATATTGATGACTCTGAATATGGTACAATCCTTAAAGTGACGAAGGATGCCATTATGGTTAAAGCCATGGACGGAGTACTTTCAATTACAGAGTTGCAGCTTGAAGGTAAAAAAAGAATGGATGCCGCAGATTTTATCAGAGGTTATCAGGCACTTGAAGGTAAGGTGCTCGGTTAGTTTTTGTAAACAACGGAGGTAGTCTTTATGTTGAGCGGTTTTGGTATGTATCCGTATTTTTTTGATCCGACATATATTTTGATACTTGCAGGTATTGTTGTTTCTCTTTTGGCGCAGGCTAAGGTAAAGAGTTCGTTTACAAAGTATTCGACAGTCTACTCAAGACGCGGAATGAATGCGGCTGAGGTTGCAGAGGCAATTCTTCATGCAAACGGTATATACGATGTCGGTATTGAGCACATTTCAGGTGATTTGACGGATCATTATGATCCTAAGAGTAAAGTACTCAGATTGTCGGATTCAACTTTCCGTTCAACTTCGGTTGCCGCGATAGGTGTTGCGGCACATGAATGCGGGCACGCAATCCAGCATGCCAATTCATATATACCGCTTACGATTAGGACAACGATTGTGCCTATAGTCAATATAGGTTCAACGATTTCGTGGCCACTTATACTGATAGGTGTGTTATTTAGCTGGAATCAGACGCTCATTAATCTTGGAATTATTATGTTTTTAGGTGTAGTTTTATTTCAGCTTATAACCCTGCCGGTTGAGTATAATGCTTCAAACAGGGCGATTGTAGCACTTGCAGGACAGAATTTACTTTATGAGGACGAGGTCCCTCAAGCTAAAAAAGTATTATCGGCGGCCGCTTTAACATATGTTGCTGCAGCAGCTTCGTCTATTTTACAGTTGCTTAGATTATTAATTTTATTCGGAGGGCGCAGAAGAAATGACTAACAGGTCGGTTGATACGCGCGAAGCAGTTTTTGACGGTCTTATGGCTATACTTGAAAAAGGTCAGTACAGCCATATTGTCATGAGCCAGATTCTTAATAAATACAGTTATCTTGAAAAACAGGACAGAGCCTTTATCACAAGACTTATGTCAGGTGTGCTTGAGAATGTATATCTTCTTGATTATATTATTGATACGCATTCCAAAACTAAAACCATAAAAATGAAGCCGGTAATTCGTATGATACTCAGGATGGGTGTTTATCAGATATATTTTATGGATGGCATCAAAAATTTCGCGGCGATTAATGAATCAGTTAATCTTGCAAAAAAACGTGGTTTTAAGACTTTGTCCGGTTTTGTAAACGGTGTTTTGCGTTCTGCTGAGAGAGGTTTTTCGGATTATAAGCTTCCGGACAAGCTTTCAATAAAGTATTCCGTTCCTGAGTGGCTCGTTGATACATGGACAAATGCTTACGGAAAAGAAAAGACGGAAGACATAATAAAAGGTTTTTCTAAAGGTGAGGGCGTAGTTGCCCGAATGAATTTTTCAAAAGGGAAAAGCAGGGAAGAGATTCTTCATGAATTAAAGAAAGAAAATATTGCATATTCAGAAGTAAAAGAGCTTCAGGAAGCAATAATTTTGACTGGTTTTGATGCATTATCAGATATAGAGATGTTTAATGAAGGCTATATACTTATACAGGATATAAGTTCAATGCTTGTAGCACATGCCGCTGCACCGAAACAGGGCGACAATATACTTGATGTATGTGCGGCACCCGGTGGTAAAAGCTTACATATTGCAGATATGCTTAATGGTAGCGGGCATGTGGAGGCAAGGGACAAAACAGAATACAAAGCAGACCTTATCAGGGAGAATCTTTTTAAGACGGGTTTTGATAATATGTCTGTTGAGGTATGGGATGCCACAGAGCCTGATAACAGTCTTAATGATAAACTTGATATAGTTATTGCGGATTTGCCCTGTTCGGGACTTGGTGTTCTCGGTAAAAAACCTGATATCCGCTATAGAGTAAATAAAGACGATTTAACTTCGCTTGTTTCTCTTCAGCGAGATATTTTATCGACCGTTTGGAAGTATGTGAAGGTTGGCGGATATTTAATTTACAGCACATGTACGATTAACCATGAAGAAAACGAGAATAATGTTAAATGGTTTACTGAGCAGTTCCCGTTTGAACTTACAGGTTTTGAAGGGGATATGCCCTACGTGTCGGACGATGAGAAACTCAAGGGAATGGTTCAGATATTCCCGAACGAAAATACAGACGGATTTTTTATTGCGAGATTAAAAAGGATTGGTTAAATGAAACCTGATATAAAGTCATATACACTTGATGAATTGAAAAATATATTGACAGAAGAGCTTGGAGAGAAGGCGTTTAGGGCAGCACAGATTTACAGATGGCTGCATGTGGCGCTTTGCACATCCTTTGATGAAATGACCAATATTTCGGCAGGCTTAAGAGAAAAACTCAAAGAACATTTTGAACTGAGTGCTCTTGTTAAAGAACAACTTCAGGTATCAAAGATTGACGGAACAGCCAAATATTTATTTAAACTCAGTGACGGTAACAGGATTGAGTCGGTACTTATGAAGTACAAGCATGGCAATTCAGTGTGTATTTCATCACAGGCAGGTTGTCGTATGGGATGCAAATTCTGCGCATCCACGCTTGACGGACTCGCAAGAAACCTGCTTCCCGGCGAGATGCTTGACCAGATTTACAGGATTCAGGCTGATACCGGTGAGCGTGTTGACAATATTGTTATTATGGGATGTGGCGAACCGCTCGATAATTTTGACAATGTTACGAAGTTCCTTAGGATGATTTCAGATGAGAACGGTCTTAATATAAGCCAGAGAAATATAACCGTGTCAACATGTGGTCTTGTGCCTAAGATTCGTGACCTTGCGGAGCTTAATCTTCAGATTACACTTGCGATTTCACTTCATGCACCGAATGACGATATAAGAAAGACAATCATGCCCGTTGCTAATAAATATTCAATAGAAGAGCTTCTTTCAGCCTGTGAATATTATTTTAAGAAAACAGGCAGAAGAATTACTTTTGAGTACAGTCTTATTAATGGTGTCAATGATTCACTGAAAGAAGCAAGAGAGCTTTCTGAACGTATAAAACATATTAACAGCCATGTTAATCTTATTCCGATTAACCCGATTAAGGAAAGAAGCTTTAAACAGGGAACACAGGAAGAGATTAGTGAATTTAAAAAATTACTTGAAAAAAATAAAATAAATGTTACTATTAGAAGAGAAATGGGAAGGGACATTCAAGGGGCCTGCGGACAGCTTAGAAAAAGCTATTCGGAACAGGAAACAAAAACTAATGATGAGAAGGAGGAGGCAATTTTCTGATGAAAATAACAGGATTGACAGATGTCGGTATCAAACGTAAAATCAATCAGGATACTATTTTTTATTCTGATAAGCCTATTGGAAATCTGCCGAATCTTTTTATTGTAGCGGACGGAATGGGCGGACATAAAGCAGGAGACTTTGCGTCAGATTTTGCAGTCAAGAGTTTCCTCGAATATATTAAAAACAGCAGTAAAGACAATTCCATTACTCTTATGAATGAGGCATTGCAGAAGACAAACTCTGTATTGTTTGCCAAAGCAAAAGAGAATCCGGATTTTGAAGGAATGGGAACCACGTTCGTTGCTGCTACATTAAAAGGAAATCAGCTTTATGTACTTAACGTGGGCGATAGCCGTCTTTATGTATCGGGTGATCGTTTTACACAGATAACAAGAGATCATTCATGGGTTGAAGAGATGGTAACAAAGGGTGAGATAGCAAAAGAAGATGCAAGAACTCATTCCAGAAAGAATCTTATAACCAGAGCTGTCGGAGCTGACGAAGAGGTAATGGCAGACTTCTTTGAAGTTTGTATTAATCCCGGCGAGACAATTATGCTTTGTTCGGACGGTCTCTCCAACATGATTGAGAATAATGATATACATGAAATACTTAAGAAAGATATTTTGCTTGAGGATAAAGGAAAGATGCTTGTTGCAACGGCAAATAATAATGGTGGTACTGACAATATTTCCGTTGTGTTAATTGAACCCGATAAAATTTGAGGTGTAAAATAATGTTAAAAAATGGGAGTATGTTAAACGACCGGTACGAGATTGTCGGAGTAGTAGGCTCCGGCGGTATGTCAGATGTATATAAAGCCAAATGCCACAAACTTAATCGCTATGTTGCCATTAAGGTACTTAAGAAGGAATTCAGCGATGATAAGAATTTTGTGGCTAAGTTTCGTGCAGAGGCACAGTCTGCAGCAGGCTTAAGTCATCCGAATATTGTTAATATATACGATGTTGGCGAAGACAGAGGGCTTTATTATATTGTTATGGAGCTTGTGGAAGGAATAACTCTTAAAGCTTACATTGAAAAGAAGGGCAGACTTGAAGTTAAAGAGTCTGTTAGCATTGCTATACAGGTATCACAGGGTATTCGTGCGGCACACACGCATCATATTATTCATCGTGATATTAAACCGCAGAATATTATCATTTCCAAGGATGGTAAAGTTAAAGTAACAGATTTTGGTATTGCACGAGTTTCCTCTACGCAGACAATTAATTCTAATACCATGGGTTCTGTTCACTATATTTCACCGGAACAGGCAAGAGGCGGTTATGTTGACGAACGCGGCGATATTTATTCACTTGGTATTTCGCTTTATGAAATGATTACGGGTAAAGTACCGTTTGACAGTGATACACCTGTATCGGTTGCTCTTATGCATATTCAAAACGAACTGCCGTCACCACGTAATATTGTACCCAATTTACCGGTTGCTGTAGAAAAGATAATTTATAAATGTACACAAAAGAAGGCGGACAGACGTTATGCAGGCGCAGATGCGCTTATAGAAGATTTAAGAAACTGTCTCGTTAATACCAATGCAAGGATAGACTATGATTTATCTAAGGCAGAAGACGAACTTTCAGATGCAACAGCAAGAGATTTAAAAGATAAATCAGCAGTATTAAAGTCACAGGCAGGCGAAAATACCAGCCCAAAGACTACTATGTGGAAAAAAGAAGACATAGAAAAGGAAAAACATCGCAAAAAAGATTTCTTGGAAAAAATGTATGAAGAGAAGCGCAAGAATCCTGTTTTGGAAGGTATTGTTACAGGTGCAATTGTTCTTGTTGCAATAGCAATTTGTGCATTCCTTATTTGGGGAATTGTATGGATTAAGAAGACGCTTACTCCTCCGGAGATTTTTAACCCTTCTACCAATGAAAGTTCTACCAATGATATACCGGCAGGTATTTCGGATGTCGTAATGCCCAAGCTTATCGGTTACGATTCCGGTGATGCGATAATTGAACTTAATAAGCTTAATTTAAAGAATAATTTAAAATATGAGTATAATGATGCTTACGCCAAGGGTGAAGTTATTGCGCAACAGTATCGTGAAGGTACTAAATTAAAGAGAAAT
The DNA here is from genome assembly GCA_045593945.1 of Lachnospiraceae bacterium. GTDB lineage: Bacteria > Bacillota > Clostridia > Lachnospirales > Lachnospiraceae > SIG300. Next base: position 7,922 of record JAZNXQ010000089.1, read on the forward strand.
ACTGTTGTTGAACTCGTAGTAAGTCTCGGAAAGATTGAGTATACAATTGAGGATTACTTCAATATTGATGCTACTATGGTCGAGGAAACATTTGAGGCTAATAAGATTAAAATTAACCGTATTTTTGTTTATGATAGCGAAGTAGATATGGGTTGTATCGTTAAAACCAATCCTATCGAAGGCGAAATAGTAAAATCCGGTGATACTGTTGATGTATATATCAGCCGTGGTGCAGAACTTAAGAATGTTACAGTGCCTTCATTAGAAGGATTGACTGAAGACGAAGCAAAAGCAATGCTTGATCCGAAGGGACTCAGACTCGGTAATGTAACATATGTCGAAAGCAAAACAGTTCCGGAAGGTAAGATTATTACACAGAGTTTTCTTTTTAACAGTGTTCTTTTACAGGGCTCATCAATTGATGTTACGGTAAGCCTCGGAAGCGGTGTTCCGGTTACATCAATAACTTTGCAGCAGTCACAATTCACAAGGTTTATTGTAGCACAGGAGAATATGTTCAGAAGACCAATGGCTCCGGGTGTCAACTATGATGAGAAGTATACTTATGCAATGATAAGCCTTGATCTTGAACAGACAGATACTTTCGGACTTGTTTCTTCAAAGAATGTAGGAACATATACAATCAGCGTGACTGATTTGCCTATGCAGATAAATGATATCGAAGGACTTGAAGATGTTTATGACGGAACTATAACTGTTCATATTATTATCGCAGACACAAGATATAAAGTCGGTTCTTATTATGTTGAATTTCAATAGGTGATAAGCTTAATGCAGGGAAAAATTATTAAAGGAATAGCAGGCTTTTATTATGTTCATATTCCGGGCAAAGGAGTATACGAATGTAAAGCCAAAGGTGTATTCCGTAATCAGAAAATCAAACCGCTTGTCGGAGATAATGTTGAAATTAAAATACTGGATGATAATGAGTTTCTTGGGAATATAGAAGATATAATCCCAAGAAACAATGAACTTATAAGACCTGCAGTATCTAATATTGATCAGGCGCTTGTTGTGTTTGCAATTACCGATCCTAAACCTAATTTTAATCTGCTTGACAGGTTTATTATAATGATGGAGAGACAGGGTGTCGAGTCTATAATATGTTTTTCTAAGAAGGATCTTGTAACAGGACAGGAAGAAAAAGAATTAAGTGACATTTACAAAAACAGTAATTGCAAGGTTTTGTTTATAAGTAATTTTTCAGAAGAAAATGAAGATGAAGTTTATAACGAACTGCTTGGACTTCTTGAAGGTAAGACAACCGCTCTTGCAGGGCCGTCAGGCGTCGGCAAATCAACTCTTCTTAATCGGATTGTGCCGCAGGCCAATATGGAGACGGGTGAGATAAGCGAGAAGATAAAAAGAGGCAGACACACAACGAGACATTCGGAGATTTTTCATGTATCGGGTAATACTTATCTTTTGGACACACCTGGTTTTACATCGATTTATCTTAATGATTTTGATAAAGATGAGATTAAGGATTATTTTCCGGAATTCGAAGAATATTCCGATAAATGCAAGTTTATAGGTTGCGTGCATATAAATGAACCCTCCTGCGGTGTTAAACAGGCGGTAAATGAAGGTATTATAAGCGGTACACGATACGAGAATTATAAGAATATATACGAGGAAGTTAAAAGTATCAGGAGGTATTAAGGTGGAACTCAGATTGTCACCGTCGATTTTATCGGCAGATTTTGCGAGACTTGGAGAGAATGTAAAAGAGGCGGTAGCGGCGCTCGGGCCCAAGGATTATCTTCATATTGATGTAATGGATGGTTTATTTGTTCCAAGTATATCTTTTGGTTTTCCTGTTATCAAATCAATCCGTAAAATAACAAACGCGACATTTGACGTGCATCTTATGATAGAGGA
>JAZNXQ010000090.1:0-4093 GCA_045593945.1 Lachnospiraceae bacterium
AATTAAGCCTGCTCGATAGACTCTGTAGGACATGTAGCTGCGCAAGCACCGCATTCGATGCACTCGTCAGCATTGATTTCGTACTTTCCGTCTCCTTCAGCAATTGCTCCAACAGGACATTCGCCTGCGCATGCACCACAGCTGATGCAACCGTCGTTAATTGTATATGCCATAGTAACATACCTCCTTTTAATTTGTTAAATACATTCTAATACAAAAATTCAAATGTTACAAGTGTTAATTTAATGTAGTTTAGTATAATATTAATAATATTTATCAATACTAAGGGAGTTATGCCTCTCTAAACCCTTTCAGAATAATGTTTTTTGCATTATTTGCAAGTTCCTTTGAGGCGGGAGGCGTATCTGCAAGAGGATATTCCATTTCCAGGTTGTCATATTTGACCTTGCCCATATTGTGATAAGGAAGAACATCGAGCGCCTGAATATTTTTAAAGTTTTTAAGGAATTTGCCAAGCTTAAAAAGATCTTCTTCTTTGTCGGTAATACCGGGTACGACAACGTGGCGAATCCATACGGGAATATTGTTCCTGTCGAGATAACGCAGGAATGCAAGTATATTTTTATTGGAATGAGCCGTAAGTTTTATGTGTTCACTGTCTTCTATATGCTTTATATCCAGCATAATTAAATCTGTTGACTTTATGAGTCGGTCGAATTTTGCCGTAAGTTCAGAATTATCTTCATTAAAAAGAATTCCTGAAGTATCAAGGCAGGTGTGAATCTTTCGTTTCTTTGCTTCTTCAAACAATTCTGTCAGAAAATCAATCTGCATAAGGGGTTCACCACCGGTTGCGGTCAGCCCGCCTTTACGAAGAAAAGGTTTATATCTTTCATAGTCATCAAGAATCTCAGTGACATTTTTTTCGGAGCCGTAAGAAATGTTCCAGGTGTCGGGATTATGGCAATATTTACATCTCATGGGACAACCCTGAAAAAAGACAACATATCTTATGCCCGGTCCGTCAACTGTTCCAAATGTCTCAATAGAGTGAACTTTACCCGTCATGACAAGCTCCTTTCAAAAAATATTGCGGGAATGTAGCATTCCCGCAAATAATCATAATAGTTTATGCTTACATGCAGCAGTGGAATGTACGAGAAATAACCTCGTCCTGCTGTTCTTTTGTAAGCTTTATAAAGTTAACCGCATAACCTGATACACGCACTGTAAGCTGAGGATATTTCTCAGGATGAGCCTGTGCATCAAGAAGAGTCTCTCTTGTAAATACGTTAACGTTAAGGTGATGTCCGCCCTTCATGCTGTAACCATCGAGAAGGCCTACAAGGTTGTCAATCTGCTGTTCGTTAGCGTCAATAGCACATGTAACTTCTTCACAGCCACAAGTAACATCCGGAGTTTCGTTAACGAAAAGCATATTGCTCTTGCCGAGTGCATCCGGAACAATTGAGAAGGTATTGGAAATACCGTCCTGTGCTTCACGGAAAGGAAGCTTAGCAACTGATGAAAGAGATGCTAAAGCACCGTGAGTATCACGACCGTGCATAGGGTTAGCACCCGGAGCAAAAGGCTCGCCGCCCTTTCTGCCGTCAGGAGTTGAACCTGTATTCTTACCGTACATAACGTTAGATGTAATAGTAAGGATAGAAGTTGTTGCAACACCGTTACGATATGTGTGTGAACCCTTTACAAAGCCCATGAAAATCTTTACTACGTCAACTGCAAGCTGGTCAACACGGTCATCATTGTTACCGTATTTAGGGAAATCTCCCTCAACTTTGTAATCAACAGCAACGCCGTTCTCATCTCTGATTACACGAACCTTAGCATACTTGATTGCTGAAAGTGAATCGGCAACAACTGAAAGTCCGGCAATACCTGTTGCAAAGTAACGTAAAACTTCTTTGTCATGGAGAGCCATCTGAAGTCTCTCATAGCAATACTTATCATGCATGTAGTGGATGATGTTAAGTGTGTTAACGTAAAGCTTAGCAAGCCACTTCATCATATCTACATATTTTTCCATAACTTCATGAAAATCAAGATATTCTGAAGTTATCGGACGATATTTGGGTCCTACCTGCTGCTTGCTGATTTCGTCAACACCACCGTTGATAGCATATAACAAACATTTTGCAAGGTTGGCACGTGCGCCGAAGAACTGCATTTCTTTACCTACACGCATTGAAGATACACAACATGCGATAGCGTAGTCATCACCATGTGTTACTCTCATGAGGTCATCGTTCTCGTACTGGATTGATGATGTCTCGATTGAAGTCTTGGCACAGAAACGCTTGAAGTTTTCGGGAAGTCTTGTTGTCCAAAGAACTGTTAAGTTCGGTTCGGGAGCTGTTCCCAAGTTATATAAAGTCTGAAGGTAACGATATGACATCTTTGTTACCATATGACGTCCGTCGATAGCAACACCACCGATTGACTCTGTTACCCATGTAGGGTCACCTGCGAAAAGTGCGTTGTACTCAGGTGTACGTGCAAACTTAACGAGACGAAGCTTCATAACGAAATGATCGATAAATTCCTGAATCTGCTCCTCTGTAAATGTGCCGTTCTTTAAGTCTCGCTCTGCATAAATATCAAGGAATGTAGATGTACGACCAAGTGACATGGCAGCACCGTTCTGCTCCTTAACTGCACCGAGGTAACCAAAGTATAATGCCTGAATAGCCTCCTGTACATTAGTTGCAGGCTTTGAAATATCAATTCCGTAAAGAGCAGCCATTTTCTTAAGCTCCTGAAGGGCACGAATCTGCTCTGAAAGCTCCTCTCTGTCACGGATAACGTCGGGAGTCATTGTTGTAGGTGTGTTGCGCTTCTGACGCTCTTTGTCCTCGATAAGGAAGTCAATACCGTACAAAGCAACACGTCTGTAGTCACCGATGATACGGCCACGACCGTAAGCATCCGGAAGACCTGTAATAATGTGGTTAGATCTTGCTGCACGCATCTCAGGTGTGTAAGCATCAAATACACCTGCGTTGTGTGTCTTGCGGTGAATTGTAAAGAATTCGTTGATTTCGGGGTCAATTGTATAACCGTTGTCGCTACATGCCTTAGCTGCCATACGGATACCGCCGTAGGGCTGCATTGAACGCTTAAAAGGCTTGTCTGTCTGGAAACCAACGATAGTTTCCAATTCTTTATTGAGGTATCCGGGACCGTGTGATGTAAGTGTAGATACAACCTTTGTATCCATATCAAGCACGCCGCCGGCTGCAATTTCCTGTTTTGTTAATTCCATAACCTGTGCCCAAAGCGCCTTAGTTGCTTCTGTTGCACCTGTTAAAAAGGATTCATCTCCGTCGTACATTGTGTAATTTTTTCTGATGAAATTACGCACATTAACTTCGGTTTCCCATTTTCCGGATTCAAATCCGAGCCATTCTTCTCTCATTTTGTTTCCTCCGTTAAAAAACTGTTATTTGTCACACAATCTCGTATTGTAAAACTAAACTCTATAAAAGTCAAGCAATAAAATTTGTTAATAATTAAACTGTTAATAATTAAACAAAAAGACCCGTTGTAAAAACAGGTCTTTAAAAAATTGTTTTATGAATTCTTTGCTTCGATGAAGTCATTAAGCACTGCCGTAAGATGGTCAGGGTCAATACCGTGAACCATGGCAGCCTCTTCAAGGGATTCACCCTGTGCTGAGGGGCAACCGATACAATGCATACCTGCGCTCATAAGAACAGGAATAAGATCAGTATCAAGCTTAATAATATCAGCAATAATCATATCTTTAGAAATCTGTGCCATTATAGTGCCTCCTATTATATATTACTTAAATTGAAATCGCAAATATGAGCGAATGTCAACTAAGACCTAAAGTGTAGCGAGAACCTGAAGAGCATTCTCCTTAATCATGGGAGTAAAGTGCTCCATGAAGTAGGCTTCCCTTGAAGCAGAAGCATTTTCACGGTTACCGTACTCAGTTAAAATGTTACATATACGGTTAAATTCCTCCGGTGTATGACCGGATTTGTTAACAACCAGATAATATAAGGAATTGTTGCAATCCTTGTACAGTGTATTGATGCCGGAATATACATTCTTTAATACTGAAGAAAGGCGTTCAACAGTTGATAAA
>JAZNXQ010000091.1:0-2044 GCA_045593945.1 Lachnospiraceae bacterium
AGAATAATCAATAGGATTTTAGATAAAAGAGGGGTGATTTGTAAAATATTTTATGTTTACTGAAGAAATTGTACAAAATTACCCGACCTGTAAGGTCACAATTTTAATGAAAGGAAAAAATACTATGAAAAAATCGATTTCCATTATTTTAGCAGTTTTAATGCTTGTATCTTGGATGCCGATGTTTGCAAGTGCGGCAACAATTACCCTTTCCACTTCAAACATTGAAATAATTCCTCCGTCGGTTACTGTTACCGATATAAATTTCGGTGATTCACTTGCAGAAGTATCTGTTACCGGCGGTCAGCTTTGGTATGTTGACGGTGAAGGAAACAAAACAGAGGTTGCAGGTTACTTTGATATCAGAAATAAGACAACCACCAAGCCTACCGTAGTAGGCGAATACGAGCCTCAGCTGATGTTCTATCCCGAAGATACAACGACCTATAATGCATCCGTCCGTCTTAGTTATCTTACAGCAAGAAAGACAATTAAGGAAGGCTATTCATGGCCCGTAATTTATATTCACGGTACTCTTACTACGATAACAACTCCTCCCTCCTTTACATGTGATGCAGGTGATAACCTTGCAATGTATCCGAACTACACAAAAACAGGCGGTAGTGTTGTTGATGCAAACGGCAACAATGTTACCTCAAAGGGACAGTTTTATATTGATGAAGCAAATACAGGCGGAAAGAATCAGTATCTTTACGAGGATACCTATGTTACCGCAAGATGGGATGATACAAGCAAATCAGGTTTAGAAAGCTCTTATTATGAGAATGTCCTTGTTAAAGTATCAAAGAAAACCGCTACTCTTACAACCGCTCCCACCATTCCCGATGTTTTTGTCGGCACAACCTACGGTGATGCCTTAACACAGCTTACGGCAATGGTTACTCTTAAGGGTGCAACAAATACTGCTGATTCAACAGCTACATATTGGGTTCCCGTATATCCCGAGGGAATTACAGCAGATACTCCCATAAATGAAGCTACAACAATTACAGTTAAATACGAAAGTCCTGTAACAAACGATACATTCACCTGCGAGGTTGCAATCAATGTTTACGCAAAGCCCGTTGCAGTTATTTCAGAGGCTCCCACTGCTGATACAACAGGCATCAAGCCCGGTATGAAAGCTTCTGCTCTTACACTCACAGGCGGTAAGGCAGTAAAGGAAGGAACTGATATTGAAGTTACTGGCACATTCACAGTAAAAGATCCTGAAAAGAATCTTTTTGCCGGAACAAATAAAATCGATGTAATTTTTACACCTGCAGATCTCGATAATTATGACGGCTCAGAAGGCACAGCAACTGTTGAGGTAGCAAGTCTTATTATTACACTTCCGACTATTGATGCAACCAATGTTTATGCCGGTGAAAAAGTCTCAAAGCTTATTCTTTCAGGAGGTGAAGCAACAGAAGAAGGTACATTTGTTTTTACATATCCTGACAATATACTCAGCCCGGGTTCAACCTCCGTTTCTGTCAAATTCATTCCTGCGGCAGAGGGTGCAGAATATTATGAAACAAAGTCAATAATCGTTAAAATTAGTAAAGAATACAGATTCCTTGATAAGGACGGCAAAGAAACAGTTCCCGTATATACAATTCCTTACGGCACTGTACTCAAGGATTCCGCCATTAACATTGATACTCTTATCGGTCAGACCGGTTGTTATCTTAATGCAAAAAGTAAATATGCGTATGAGGCTCCCGATGGACAGAATTATATTATTTCCGGTGCTTTATACGGAACAATACTTCCCGTAGGTGAGCATACCTTCTATGTTAAGGTAAGGCCCTCGGGCTATACGATAAATCAAACGCCCCCCTATGAAGAAACAACACTGGCATTTATTATAAAGGTTGAGCCCGTCACAATGAGTGTAACAAATGTCAGCCACAGCGGACTTAAAAATGAGCTTACTGTAACTGCTGACAAAGTGGGAGTATCAGGAACTGCTGATATATATATCGACGGTGAGCTTATAGGCGATGATATTTCCTTTGCTGACAACAGTGATAAAACAAAA
>JAZNXQ010000092.1:0-16363 GCA_045593945.1 Lachnospiraceae bacterium
CAAATCTTAAGAAGCACTCCTCCCGTACTCTCCGCATCAAACCAGATTGCACCCAGAAATGACCCGAGCGAGATAATAATCGAGCAAAGCCCCGGAGCTGCTTTTTCATTAAACAAAGTTCCGAAAAGCAAGCCAAAACCGATAAACATAACCGCTGACGGAAGTAAAGCGACCACAGAAAGTAAAAGACCCGGAAGACTTAACTCAACTCCTACAATCAATGCTATAACAAGCGATGCCGCATAAGTAATGATATTCTGCGCAATAGCGATAACAAGCATCGGGAACATATACCCCAGCACAAAATCCATTGAAGTCATCGGTGTGGCATACATTCTCACAAGAAATGCGCCGCCTCTGTCCTTCGCAACCGTTATCGCCGTAAAAAGCATAATAAATGTCTGTCCGAATACCGCGATACCGCCAGCCAGATTATCAATTCTGAAAATAGTCATTCCTGCCTCCGCCGGAATGCTCTCATTAACAAGTGTCATTATAATAAGCATTACAAGCGGAAACCCCAAACAAAAAATATAACTTAACGGATCGCGCAAAATTTCTTTGCCATTTCTTATCGCAAAAGCTTTTACTTTATACACTACTCTCACCGCTCCTTTCCGCTATTTCAACAAAAGCATCCTCAAGACCGGTCTTTCCCGTAAGTGCTTCAATCTCAGCAAGTGTTCCGCATGCCGCAATCTTACCGTCAATCATGATTGCAATCCTGTCAGAAAGTGCTTCTGCCTCCTCCATATAATGTGTCGTAAGAATAATCGTTATCTTGCCTTTAAGTGCCTCTATAGCTCTCCAAAGTTCCCTGCGCGCAAGTACGTCAAGTCCCAGCGTCGGCTCGTCTAAAAACAATACCTTCGGTTCGCTTATTAATGCCATGGCAATCGAAAGTTTACGCTTCCAACCTCCCGACAAAGTCTTTGCACGGCTGTTTTCCACTTCATCCATCTTAAAAAGCTTTATCATCTCGTCCGTGCGTGACTTAATCTTACCCTTATCAAAACCATATACCCTTGCAATAAACTCAAGGTTTTCACGCACCGTAAGATTCTCTGCAACCGCCGTATCCTGCGTAGATATTCCTATTTCCTCTTTTACTGCAGAAGGTTCGTCAGCACAATTATGTCCATTAATAAATGCCTCACCGGCCGTCGGTGTTGACAAACACGAAAGCATTCTGATGGTTGTTGTTTTGCCCGCTCCGTTCACTCCAAGAAGCGCAAACAACTCGCCACTTTCCACTTTAAGATTTATCCCATCTACAGCAACTTTTGTTTTATATTTTTTAGTAAGATTTTTTGTTTCAACCGCAACCACTATTCTCAACTCCTTATACTGAATTTAATTATAAATCTCCGGACCGTTTCCCAGATTAACAAGCGCAATTCCCTTTTCTTCTTCGCCGAGAACCAGAATATTATCACCCGGTTTCAAATTAAAAATCTCCCTACACTTTACAGGCAAAGTAATCTGTCCCTTATTATTTAGTTTGGAAAAACCGAAAATATGCTTACCGTCGCCTTCATACTCATGCTTTTCGCTTATATTCCTGACAAGCATATCGAGCGATACTCCGTACAAGTCCGCAAGTTTAATACAGCTCTCTACATCCGGCTGTGTTTCACCTCGTTCCCATTTGGCAACCGCCTGTCTGGAAACTCCCAGCTTCTCTGCAATATCCTCCTGCGTTAAATTATTCTGTTTGCGAAATATCTTAAATCTGTTAAATGCAATTCCCATAAGCTGTCACCTCTTACAAAAAAGTATAACTCGCATAAAATGTTACGTCAATAAATCAAAAGCAACATCGATGTTATATTTGGTTGCATTTTCCGAAAATGTTATATTGCGAGTCAACGCATTCCACCAACTTAACACTGCTCTTAACATCAAAAAAACTTCTCGGCACACTAACCAAGAAGTTTTAAACTCTAATATCTTTTATAAACCAAGCGCTTTTTCAACCTGTGAAAAAACATTACCGAGAGAATCAAAAATCATAATATCCTTTTCTTCATCAAGATTAACTTTAATCTCGTCCCTATTGATTACAACAATGTGCTTTCCGCCGAAATATCTTATAAATCCTGCGGCAGGATAAACCGTAAGTGATGTGCCTCCTATTATAAGCATGTCCGCTTCTTCAATACTTCTGATTGCACCTTCTACAGCATCATCAGGAAGCTGCTCTCCATATAAAGTTACATACGGTCGTATCTGACCGTTGCACTTCGTACACCTTGGAATACGCTCATCACTTTTGAAAATATAATCAGACGGATAGTTCTCTTCACATCTCGCGCAATAATTACGTAATGTTGTGCCATGTAACTCGTAAACATTCCTGCTTCCCGCAAGTTGGTGAAGCCCATCTATATTCTGAGTAACAACGGCCTTAACCTTACCTGCCTTTTCAAGCTTCGCAAGCACAGTATGAGTTATATTCGGTTCTATACCACGAGTATCCATCTTCTGTCTGTAAAACTCATAAAAAACTTTGGGTTTTCTAAACAGGCAGTCATTGCTGAGCAAATACTCCGGATTATATTCCTCAAATCTAACATCATACTGATTATACAAACCATCTTTACTTCTGAAATCCGGTATACCGCTTTCTGTAGATACACCTGCGCCACCGAAAAACACTATATTTTCAGATTCTTTCAGATATTCTATAAACCTGTTTATTTTATCCATATAATCACTCTTTGTTGCTTAAATACTCATGTATACCCTTGGCAGCCTTCTTACCTGCTTCCATCGCAAGAATAACTGTAGCCGCACCTGTAACAGCATCACCGCCGGCATATACACCTTCTTTAGTCGTCTTTCCCGTCTCTTCTTCCGCAATAATACAACGTCTCTTATTAACCTCAAGCCCCTTAGTTGTCGAAGAAATAAGCGGATTAGGAGATGTACCGAGTGACATGATAACAGTATCAAGCTCGAGTTCAAATTCGGATCCCGGAACCTCTACAGGGCTTCTTCTCCCTGATGCATCAGGCTCACCAAGTTCCATACGAATGCATCTCATTCCCTTTACCCAACCGTTCTCATCTACAAGTATCTCTGTCGGATTAGTAAGAAGCTCAAAAATAATGCCTTCTTCTTTGGCATGATGAACTTCCTCTGCTCGCGCTGGAAGTTCTGACTCTCCTCTTCTGTATACGATATAAACCTCTGCACCGAGTCTTAACGCAGTTCTCGCCGCATCCATGGCAACATTACCGCCACCTACAACAGCAACTTTCTTACCTCTGACAATAGGTGTATCCGAAGCAGGATCAAATGCTTTCATGAGATTGTTTCTCGTAAGATACTCGTTGGCAGAAAATACGCCGTTAGCCTGTTCTCCCGGAATTCCCATAAATCGTGGAAGTCCTGCACCCGAGCCGATAAATACAGCCTCAAAGCCTTCTTCATCAAACAACTCATCAATTGTAACAGCTTTGCCGACAACAACATTAGTCTCTATCTTAACGCCAAGCTTCTTAAGATTCTCTACTTCACTCTTAACGACACTGTCCTTAGGCAAACGAAACTCCGGAATACCGTAAATAAGTACTCCGCCCGCCTCGTGAAGCGCCTCAAAAATCGTCACCTCATAGCCAAGCTTAGCAAGCTCTCCTGCACATGTAAGGCCTGCAGGTCCTGAGCCTATAACAGCAACCTTCTTACCGTTAGTCTTATCCGGTTTCTTAGGGGCAATACCGTTCTCTCTTGCCCAGTCTGCAACATAACGTTCAAGCTTACCAATTGAAATCGGCTCACCCTTAATGCCGCGTACACACTTTCCTTCACATTGACTCTCCTGAGGGCACACACGACCACAAATTGCCGGAAGTGCCGAATCCTCCGAAATAATTGCATAAGCTTTGGCAATATTACCTTCTTCTACTTCTTTTATAAAATCAGGGATATGAATGGATACAGGACATCCTTTCATACACTGTGCATTTTTACACTTTAAGCATCTTGAGGCCTCTGCTTTTGCTTCTTCCTCATTATAGCCCAAACAAACTTCTTCAAAGTTAGTTGCACGTACCTTGGGGTCCTGTTCTCTTACCGGAACTTTCTTTAAAACATCCACCTTAGTTACCTCCGCATCCACAGCCGCCATTTTTATGGGTATCTCCCTCTTGCTGTTTCAAAATTGCGCGACCTTCTTCTGTTTTATACATCTGCTGACGCTTCATGGCTTCATCAAAATTGATTAAATGTCCGTCAAATTCAGGACCGTCAACACATGCGAACTTAACTTCTCCGCCGACCGTAACACGGCATGCACCACACATACCTGTACCGTCTACCATGATAGGATTCATGCTTACAATTGTATGTATTCCAAGCTCTTTTGTGAGAAGACACACAAACTTCATCATAATCATCGGACCAATGGCTACGCAGACATCATACTCTTTACCCTGATTCTGCACAAGATCCTTAACAACCTCTGTAACCATGCCTTTTCTCTCATAAGAACCGTCATCCGTCGTTATATAAAGGTTGCCTGCAACCGCACGCATCTCCTCTTCAAGAATAAGCAAATCTTTTGTCTTGGTTCCGACAATAACATCTGCTTCAACTCCGTGTTCATGAAGCCACTTCACCTGCGGATATACCGGTGCCGCACCGACACCTCCCGCAACAAAAAGCATCTTCCTTCCGCGAAGCGCCTCTAATTCCTCATTAACAAACTCAGAAGGTACACCAAGAGGTCCTACAAAATCCCTAAAGCTGTCTCCCTCTTTAAGTAACGCCATTCGTTCCGTAGACGCACCTATAACCTGAACTACTATTGTAACGGTACCCGCCTCACGATTGTAATCACAAATCGTAAGCGGTATTCTCTCGCCCTTCTCGTCAATTTTAACAATAACAAACTGTCCCGGCTGACAGGACTTTGCCACTCGCTCTGCCTTAACATCCATGAGAAATATCTTCTCAGCAAGCTTCTTAGCCTTGATTATCTGATACATTTTCCTGCTCCTGTTCCTCTTTATCTCTAGTCAACTCCACATGCTCAAGTTCCAGATAAGCACCATCGTCTACCGAAACCGCATAATATCCGCTCAAGGTTTCACTCATTCCGTTGTACTCTGAAGTTGCCTGAAATATATAATGCTTTCTTCCCGTTTCATCTACCGATGTTACATCTAAGAAATTAACCTTAATAAGAGTTCCTTCTGCTGTATTACCATCCATATCGAGCATAATGCCTTTATTTATAAGGTTATCCTTAACCTTTATAAGCGCCGCACCATATGAATATGCAGCTTCAGGCATATACTCATAAATTCTCCACACAAGCTCACTTTCAATACCACCCTCATTTACTGCAATAGCATTAAAAATATAATTACCCGGCGGAAGAACTATCGGTTCAGAATATACCAACGATTTATCATCAGGTCTTGTTCCGTCTAAAGTATAATAAACTGTTACACTATCAAGAACTCCAACAACATCAATTGTTATCTCTTCACTGTAAACACCTGTCGCAGGAGTAATAAGCGGCTTTTCAGGACGCGGAAATGTAATTACATATGTCTCACATATTTCCTCACACGTCATGCCGTTAGAATTAATTCCTATTGCTCTGACTGTATAAGAGCCTTCCTCTTCAAACACAAACGGTTCCGTATAAATGTTACTTGCTATTGTAGGTACCGAACCATCCAAAGTATAATGAATAATAAGATCAGCCTTACTTGATTCCATCTCAATCTTTAACTTTTCTTCGTAAGTACCACCTTCAAGGCTTATAGAAATATTACCAATCATATACTCAGCATATATGTCATTAAATTCCGTACCCTCAAGCTTATTGGCAAGTATGTCCATCTGGTCGTATTTACCGGTAAGGGAATATAACTCCATGAGATCATAATAACGCTCTTTGGTAGGTTCCTCTTCAATCATTCCGAGCATAACTTTAATTGCGTCATCATAGTCCTTTTTACCAAGCAAAATAAGATACTTCTTCTCAACAGCTTCCTTCTTATCCTCCGCATCAACGTCATCCATATCAAGTGCCTTATTAAGATGTGTAAGTGCCTTATCATATGAACCTGCCTCAAAATATCTGACAGCCTCTGAATACTGATATTCAAAAGTATTCTTATCATTATAATCGGACACAAGTCGAATAGCACCCCATATTCCGAGCGCCGTTAATACAAGTATCAAAAAAAGTAAAACCAACTGAATTCTTCTCTTTATCTTCTGTTTCTTTTTACGTTTCATTCTCGCTATATTATTCTCTGAATTTGTCTTAGACATATTAATCCCCCTCTCATTCACTGCGGAATCGGATTCTTGACTTAATAAATGATAGCACATATTACCCTTCGTTGCAACCTGCTTTTTACCCTATTCTTCCTATAATCGCCCACGCTTATACAACTTAAAAGAGACTGCCAAAACGGCAGTCTCTTCATTATTCTCCAATATAATCTCCAAAAATAAATTCATGCAACGCAACCTTGCTCTTTTCAAAATCAACATCCAAAACCTGCATGTTCTTGTACTGCGCATCCACGCAAGCATCATTTTTCGGTATTCTGAGCTGTTTAATATCCCCAAGTCCCGATGAAATTGCATTAGTTGCAAGTGTTACCATATCAGTAAGTTTTAAATCTGTTGTCACATACGGCAAAACCGTCTCGATAAGATTACGCGCCTGGGACACACTGCTTCCCCTAAACTTCTCATACATGGCATTAAGTGCATATCTTTGTCTCTTGGTTCTTCCAAAGTCAGCATCCGCAGTTGTACTTCTCTGTCTGCAATATCCGACAAACTGTGAACCGTTAACTTTCTGTGTCTTGCCTCCGACAAGATTCCTTGAATCTTCGTCAGAAATATAGTTGGAAGTATTCAAAAAATCCGCCTCTGTATTACTGATATAAAGCGAAACTCCGCCAAGTGCATCAACCGCATCTTCAAGTGCATAATAATTGATTGAAATATAACCATCGAATTTAATTTCAAAATAATTCTCAAGCACCTGATAAAGAAGACTTATTCCACCAAGTTTAAACGGAACGTTAAGCTTGTTAGGTGAATATCCCGGTATCTGGACAAGAATATCCCTCATAACCGAAGTAAGCTTAATTGAATTATCTCTTGTATCAAGCGTTGCAATCATGATGGTATCTGACAAATTGCCCTGTGCCTTATCAAGACCAAGAAGCAAAATGTTATACACACCCTCGACACGACGTCCCTCTTTTTTCTCTTCAACCTCATGCGGTTCGGTCGTCTGAATGGTTATAGTCGGAAGATGTGCAATATCCTCCGGATTCTCAACCACTTCATAGCTCACATCATCCTGTGAAATACTACTTGTAGGATTACTGCCATCATCATAATTCATTAAATTGTATAAATGCACAACATAAGCAATTGCAATTCCAAGCACAAGTACAAGAACTATTCCCACTGCAACAAGAACCTTAAACATAGCACTGTTTTTCTTTGCACGTGCTTTCACCTTAGATTTTTCCTTGGTTTTTACCTTGGTTTCCTTGCCTTTTTCCTCGGACTTTGCTTTAGTTTCCCCGGCTTTTTCCTCTGTTTTTACCTGCTTTGCAGCATCACTATTTACATTCTCTGCACTGCCATTATCCTGCTTATCTTTATTTTCAACATCAGTATTACCATTACTCATAATTACTTTTCTCCTTAATTATGCAATGCCGCCATCTATTCAGAAGTTGTATCTTTACCAAAGAGAAATTCGTGCAACGCAATCGCATTGGCTTCAAAATCAACCTGTATAACTCTCTTGCCCTTATCTTCCTCATTCTCCTTATAAACAACATCGGCATATGTACCGTTAACGGGTATACGCATTTGTTCGATATCCTTAAGACCAGACGTTATTGCCTTTGTTGCAATATCAACCATCTCTCCCGAACTCATATCCGTAAGAACAAGCGGCAATACTTTTTCCATAACTCCGAGAAGTTCCACAAGGCTCTTGTTTCTAAACTTCTCATAAATGGCATTAAGAACTGCTCTCTGCCTCTGCGTTCTTGCAAAGTCATTGGCCTCCACACCGTTACCTATCTTCCTCTGACGGCAATATCCTACCACCTGTGCACCGTTCAAAGTCTGGGTTGCGCCCGGAATCAATGTGCGATATTTTTCATCTGCAATATAATTAGAATTGTTCAAAAAATCCGCAATCTTTGCACTGACATATATCTCAACACCGCCAAGAGCATCAACAACATCGGCAAGCGAATCATAATCTACCAATACATATCCGTCAAGCTCTATTCCAAAACAATCTCTGTATACCTGGAAAAGTAAATCCCTTCCACCCTTCTGGTACACTGTATTCAAACGATTGGGAGACTTGCCGGGGATATTAACAAACATATCTCTCATAAATGAAGTCATCTTAATCGAATTATCATTTTGGTTAATAGTAACAACTATCATAGAATCCGTAAGATATCCGGAAACTCTGTCCGCGCCAAGAAGAATAATATTGTACACACCCTCCACATCCTTGTGAGGTACAGTCGTTTCCTCAATTGATTCTCCCTCGCTTGTGGATGGTGCAGTTATTGTAGGCATCGTTTCAAATCCTGATGTGTCCTCTTCTTCGGTACTTGTCTCTAGCGGATTAAATGTCGGAGCAGTTCCATGCAAATCCTTATCCGGAAGACTTAACAAATGAAGCACATAGCACACAAAAACTATAATGGCAAGTGCAATAAGTGCCGACAACCCTATAATTATTCTGCTTAAAATACTTTTTTTAGATTTATCTTTACTGTCTTTTTCCATAATAACCTCTTTTGTCATTCAGACACTTATGAAACATTTTCAACAACCTCTACCAAATAACGCCACATTCTCTCTACAGATGATATGCAGAGTCTCTCTTTGGTAGTATGAATATCTAAAATATCGGGGCCAAACGATACAGCATCAAGCTCCGGCTTCTTCTCAAGAAGAATACCACATTCAAGTCCTGCATGTATTGCCTCTACTTTAAGTTCTCTACCAAACATCTTGGCATAAATCTCTGACATCTTAGGTCTGAGTTCCGAATTACTTCTATAAGGCCACGCCGGATACTCTCCCTCAGTCTCATATGTTCCACCTAAAAACTCAACAAGGTAACACAATTTATCGCTAAGTTCCGCTTTACGGGTATTAACACTGCTTCTTACAGATACTGTAAGTTCAAGTGCATCACTGCTCTCTTCAAGCTTTAAAACCCCTTGATTCATTGAGGTCTCAACAAGTCCCTCAATCTCCACCGAACGATGCATGACACCATACGGAAGCTGTCTTAAAAGAAAGATTATCTTCTCAAGACTGACACCGTCAATGCATTCCTTATCAGAAACAGCTTCTCCTACCGTAACATCTATTCGAAGTCCTGAATCGGACGCTCTATACTCATTTAAATAAATTTCCTCTAAATTGTCAACAAGTTCATTGAATTCCCGTACTTTTTCACTATATATAACAAGTTCTGCTTCACAATATTTGGCAATGGCATTGTCCTTCTCGCCACCATCCATCGAAACAAGTTCAAAATCAAACTGCTGATGCAAGTCAAACAAAAGACGACCCATGAGCTGTATCGCATTACAACGCTCTCTGTCAATCTCAACGCCGGAATGTCCGCCAAGCAAACCGTCCACGCATACCTTAACAAGTGTTCCCGAACTCTTTGTTCTTCTGACCGGCAAGCTGATATTACCACTCAAACCGCCCGCACAGCTTACAAGCAAAACGCCCTCTTCCTCTGAATCAATGTTAAGCAGATAACTTCCTGTAATATCGGTCATGTCAAGACCTGACGCTCCCAAAAGCCCTATCTCTTCATCTACGGTAAAAATTGCTTCTATCTGCGGATGGCTTATCGTATCCGAAGCCAAAAGTGCAAGTGCATAGGCAACTGCTATGCCGTCATCTCCGCCAAGTGAAGTCCCCTTGGCATATAAATAATCCCCGTCAACAACAAGTTCAAGCGGATCCTTACCAAAATCATGATTAGAATCCGGTTCCTTAACGGCAACCATATCAAGATGACCCTGGATAATAATTCCCTTATCATTCTCCCTGCCCGAAGTTGCAGGCTTTCTGATAATAACATTACCCATCTCATCCTGTCTGTACCACAAACCATGTTCCTTCGCAAATCCGACACAGTACTCACTTATCATGCCTGTATTGCCTGAGCCATGCGGTATATTGCACAAATCTCTAAAATATGAGAAAACCGTTGCCGGCTGTAAACTGTCTAAGCTGTTCATTTCGCTTTCCTTCCTTCTTCCATATCCTCTCTATTTTTACATAACTTTGTAAAAATTTCAACTCCTAACCGTGATATTAATGAAATTTTAATAATATACTTGATTAAAAACATTCGCAAAAAAAGCATGAAACAATATTTCTATTTTTTATTTGTGATAACGATAATTGTGTTCTTCCTGTTCAATTCAAAAATAATACTTGACGGCTCTTCAAACGGACTTATTCTATGGCTTAATACCGTCGTTCCGACATTACTTCCGTTTATGATTTTGTCCTCTGTCTTAATAGGCCTTCATGGCGAACGACTTTTACACCGTCTGCTTTCACCTGTCACATCAAAAGTCCTCGGTTTATCACCTGCCGGAAATTATGTTTTTTTCGTAGGCATGTTCTGTGGATATCCCCTTGGCGCCAAAACTGCCGCCGACCTTCTTCGCGAAAACAGAATCTCAATCAACGAAGCTCAATATCTGATGAATTTCTGTAATAATATAAGTCCCGCATTCACAGTAGGTTTTATCTGCAATACACTGCTTAACGACAAAAATATAATTCTGCCTGCAATAATTATACTATATGGCACGCCTGTTTTTATGGCGATTTTAACAAAAAAATATTATTTTTCAAAAAAGGCTCCTATTTTAGTTCCGACAAGTAATATTTTATCACAAAAAAAAGAAGCACTTTTAGCAATTATTGATAATGCCGTAGTAAGCTCTGCTTTTACTGCTTTAAAGCTCGGAGGATACATTATTCTCTTTTCTATATTCTGTTCAATTTTTGAATACACAAAAGTCCTCCCTGGCTTTATTAAAACGTTTGCCATCATATGTCTTGAAGTAACAACCGGTTGCCGCTATTGTGTAATGTCACCAGTCATAAACACATCCGGTCTTATGCTTCCTGCCCTTTTTGCATGCGCAACCTTCGGCGGGCTCTCGGGCATAGCTCAAACATCCGGAATGATTATGGGAACAACGCTTTCACTAAAACAATACATATTATTCCGTAGTTTATGCGCTGTCACAGTATTTATTATCTCTTATCTTATTTTTATAATTCTGTAAGAAAAAACCAAAGGGTTGCAGACCAACTCTGCAACCCTCATTAACTCTATTCTTCTGTCTGTTCTTCTTCGTTGATATATTCCAAACTTGCTTCCGTATTCGGATAAAGTTCATTACGATTAGCCGAAATGATATCATATGTAGAACTAAGTGCCTTAAAAAACGACTCATACTTCTGCTTAGTTGCATCCATAGTTGCTGCAACAAGATTCTGCATTCCTGAAAGCAAATCATCTGTATAATGAATTGCGCCCATACGATAGCTGTTAGCTGCCTCTGTTGCATCATCGAGAATCTGCTGCGCTCTTACAGAAGCGTCCTGAAGTATCTCATTAGCCTTAGCATATGCCTGCTGCATAATTTCATGCTCATTAATAAGCTCGTTAGTGTGGATGTTAGCCTGGTTAACAATCTCTGCCGCCTGTTTCTTAGCCTCATCAAGTATTGAATCCCTGTTGGCAACTATCTTCTGATACTTCTTAATCTCCTCGGGAGTACGAAGTCTGAGTTCTGCAAGCAACTCAAGCATCTCTTCTTTATCAACCACTATCTTGGAAGTTGAAAACATAGGATTCTTACAACCCTCCAAATATTCTTCCATCTCTTCAATTATCTGCTCAATTCTGCTCATTCTTCTCTCTCCTTTGATATTTATCATATACCTTGTCAACCACGCATGCAGGAACAAACTTTCTTATGTCTCCGCCCATCATGGCAATCTCTTTTGTAATACTTGAACTTAAATACGCATATTCAAGACGTGTGGTCAAAAACACCGTATCAATATCCTCATCAAGTGCATTGTTAAGCTGTGACATCTGAAGCTCATATTCAAAGTCTGTAACAGCTCTCAAGCCCCTTACTACATGATTAGCATTCATCTGCTTTACAAAATCAACCAAAAGGCCTTCAAAAGCAACTACTTTAACATTCTTAAGATGACTTGTCGCCTCTTCTATCATCTTAACACGTTCTTCCGATGTAAACAACGGATTTTTTGAATTATTGTTAAGAACTCCGACAATAACCTCATCAGCTATCCTTAATGAACGCTCAATTACGTCCAAATGTCCGAAAGTAATCGGATCAAAGCTTCCGGGATATATAGCTCTCTTCATCTACTCTTTACCCTCTCTTGATATAAAAATGTGTTTATTAGTCTTATACAGCTTCTCGCGCTCTATCCTGTATCCCATATCCTCTGCCCATGAAAAATCTGTATCAAGCGCTGCCTCTATTATAATAATAGTATCATCAATAATCAAGTCAGATTGCAAAAAATATTCAAGTACCTGGCGTTCATATCCACTATTATACGGCGGATCCATAAATATTATATCAAAAGCACCTTTGCCTTCAAGTTTTTTAAGCGCTGTATTAAAACCACTCTCAAGCACAATTGCGTCATCAGCCAACTTTGTATGCAAAAGATTCTCCCTGATGCAGCTTGCTGCCTTGGGATTATTCTCTACAAACGCACAATGTCCGGCACCTCTGCTGAGTGCTTCAATTCCTATTCCGCCGCTCCCGGCAAACAAATCAAGAAATCTTGCTCCCGGCACATCATTGTTAATCATATTAAACAAAGTTTCTTTTATCCTGTCAGTGGTAGGTCTTGTATCATTACCTTCTATCGTTTTCAACAAAAGCCTTCTGGCCTTTCCGGCTATAACTCTCATAATTTCTCCTTTCCACACTTGGCTTTTGCCTTCAGCTTAAAGCAAAGCTTCTCGCCTGGCTTTTGCCTTCGCGAAAAAAGTGCTGCCACACTCCGTGACAGCACCTTTATTTACATACTAGCTTATTTACCTGACATCTGTCTTTCCTGAGCTTCGATCATTTTCTTAACCATATAACCGCCCACTGAACCGTTCTGGTAAGATGTGAGGTTACCGTTATAACTGTGGCTTAACGGAACACCAATCTCGTTTGCAACCTCGTATTTAAACTTATTCAAAGCTTCCTTTGCTTCAGGTACTGCTGCTCTGTTTGAAGATCTGTTAGACATATTAATAACCTCCTTATAAGCTGTTCCATATGACAACATTTATTTGCTGTCCTGTTACAGTCTTAGTATATGATGGCTGTCCAAAAATAATCTGGGAGGTTATTTGTATTTATGTAAATAATTAGTTTATTGTTCTGCTTCCTCTTCGGGTGCTTTTAAATTAGCAAATGTATCTGCCTTCACGCTGAAACGCATTTTAAAGTTCTCATACACCTTCTCATTAGGTCCGGCTTCTTCATTGTTAACCTCAATGGTAAGCCCGTCCATCGGGATATCAAGAAACTGCATTACCTGTGATACTGTATAGTAATTGAGGAACTTAATATCATCCTGCGGCTGAATATCATAATAACCGGATTGAAGTTCTCCGTTAACCTCAGCAAACTTAGGACACTGTACCGGCTTACCATTAACCTCAAATGCAATACTTCCCTTGTACTCAGGAAGATTCTGAATCTGACAGGTTGCAGCAGCACCGAAAGTTGATTCCTCAATCGTAATTCTGTCATTCTGTAAAACAGATGACTGAATATTGGCTTCTTCACCGTTAATGTATATTCTTGCACCGTCTCCTGCTTCACCTCTTATAACACGCTGTTTGCCGTCCACATTGAAAACAAGCTCTGCTCCTCTTCTCGGGAACAATGCGCTGTTATCAAAGCCATACTGCATAGCCGCATCCAAAACAGTAACTCGACCGTTATCATACATTCTTAAACGTTCGCCGTTAAAATATACAAAAATAAAACTATTCTTCTGATTGTAGAAATTCAAGCAGATACCGATAGGTGTAACATACAAAGCATCCTTCTTGGCCTTAATATCCACGAAATCAATATTACCCATTACTTCCTGGCCTCTGATGGCAACACGCTCATTCGGAATCTTAAGTCCGTCAGCAAGTCCGTCGGTAAAACCATTTATCTTACCGCCACCACCTACAACAAAAACTGCACTTACAGGCTTACCGCCATTAAGTTCGCAAATCTTGTCGGCAATCTCACCTGACATACGTATTACGGTGCCCTTAACCATATCAATAACTTCCTTAGGTGAAATCGTATGCTTAAGTCCCATAATATCTTTGTAGTTAATATCTTTCTTCTTGCTTGCCGCAAGCTTTATTTTCTCGGCAGTCTTAAAATCAACAAGACACTGCTCTACAATCTTCTCTGTAACCTCATCACCCGCAAGAGGAATCATACCATATGCAATAATGCTTCCGCCTTTGGTGATACATATATCCGATGTACCTGCTCCCACGTCGACAAGTGCTATGTTAAGGAGTCTGAACTGCTCCGGAATCGCAAGCTGAATAGCCGCGATAGGCTCGAGCGTAAGACTTGCAACCTCAAGTTCTGCCTCATGTACCGCTGCATATAAACCTTCCACTACCTCTTCCGGCAAAAATGTCGAAAGTATGTCAGCTCCTATCTTCCTTCCTTTATGACCTTCCATACTGGTCATCTCGTAACCATTGAGATAATACTTAACAACAGAATAGCCTACGTTATAAAACTGCTGTTCCGGAGAATTCCCGTTAAGTTCCTCATGTGCCTTCTCAACACCAAGCATATCAAGAGAATATACATGCTCATTGGTAAGCAGCGTATCCTCTGCAAACTCCTGTTCAACATGTGTATTCATCGTCTTAAGCACACGACCTGCCGCCGCAATGCAAACCTCTGTAAGAGGATGTTTTATCTGCAACTCCAGTTCCTGTTTAACAAAACGAATTACTTCTCCAACCTTATGGATATCATGAATCTGTCCGTCAATCATGGCTCTTGTGTCATGTTCCTTAACGCACTGCGCTACAATCTTAAACCTGTTGCGCTCCATATATCCTACTGTTCCGACAACGCTCCTTGTTCCTATATCAAGACCGAATACATAATGATTCACTGCTGCCATTTGTCTCACTCCGTAAAAATAATTATACCGTAACAACACGGTTTCTTTCGTTTAGAATATCATAAACCCCTGTATTTATCTAGTATTTTTTGCAAGTTTTTG
The DNA here is from genome assembly GCA_045593945.1 of Lachnospiraceae bacterium. GTDB lineage: Bacteria > Bacillota > Clostridia > Lachnospirales > Lachnospiraceae > SIG300. The sequence continues at coordinate 15,391 of JAZNXQ010000092.1, forward strand.
CGGGTTTTCGCTATATTTCCCGAATTGTCAATCACTTCGTCCGAGCGACGTCTGAATTCCTTCTCGGTAAGCTGGTTTTTCATGATGGATGCAATCTTCTCATCAGTGTATCCCCGACTTTCCTTAAGGCGTCTTATACGTTCTTTTTTGGTTGCATATATATACCAGATTGTGTCGCATATCTCATCATAATTATCTTCCAAAAGAAGTGCTGCTTCAATCGCAATAAAGGGTTCTTTGTCACTACTATTCCGTATAGTGTCTATCTTGCCCAGAATTCTTCTTTTCACGGCAGGGTGAATTATGGAATTGAGCTTATCAAGAGCTTCCCTATCGTTAAAAACCTTTGCGCCGAGAATTTTACGGTCAATGGTTCCGTCCGCCATAAGAATCTTTTTTCCAAAAAAATCTACAATCTCGTCGTATGCTTCTCCATCCGGTGCCATAACCTCATGACCTACATTATCAGCAAGTATGATATGAACACCGAACTCCTTATTAAGTAAATCCATCACAACGCTTTTGCCGCAACCGACACCGCCCGTAACTCCGATAATCATACCGTTTAGCTCCTCTCACTGCCATACTAATTCTACGTTAAATATTACTTCGTCTCAAACCAGTCATTTCCGGTGTTCATATCAACGCATAATGCGACTTTAAGACTTATGGCATTCTCCATCTCTTCCTTAAGAAGAGTACAAACCTTATTAACTTCGTCCTTATGTGTCTCGATAAGAAGCTCATCGTGTACCTGTAAAAGAAGTCTTGACTTAAAACCTTCTTCCCTAAGTCTGTTATCCACACGAATCATTGCTATCTTAATAATATCCGCCGCCGTTCCCTGAATCGGGGAATTCATCGCTATTCTCTCTCCGAAAGCACGCTGCATGAAATTTGATGACTTAATCTCGGGTATGGGACGCTTTCTGTTAAGCAAAGTTCTTACATAACCGTTTTCTTTTGCAAATGC
>JAZNXQ010000093.1:0-12833 GCA_045593945.1 Lachnospiraceae bacterium
ATTGAAGCAGTACTTGGAATTGCAGATTATATATACAGAAGAAATATCAATATAAGCGCGATGTTTTTTGATGATGAAGTGTGTCTTATTCCAATCAGGTCGGAAAACGGAATGGACAACCTTTTTACCAAGTGTGCACAAACTAAATTTGACGCTTGCTACGGCGCAGAGGAACTGTTTGTAAGAAGTGCGGGTAAAAATGCTTCGCAGATAGTTCTTGTAACACACAAGCTTACAAAGAAGTTAATTGTGCTTGCGGAAGAGTACGCGGCGAAGGGTATTTTTACGGATATTGTTTACATCGGGGATGACGGTCCTAAGGACGAAATCGGTGAGTTGTCGGAGAGAGTTAACATCACGCGGATTTCGCCGGAACAGGAGGTGGGAGATGTCCTTGACAGAAAAGCTTGAAAAACGGGCTTATCCCGCAATACTTGCCTTTGTGGTTCTTATGGCGGCATCAATCCAGATGAAGATAGTTTTTGGAATGGAGTTTAATCGCATCCTGCTTTTGCCATGTTGTCTTTTGCTGATAGCAGGAATCTTTTTGGTTGATTATTTTGGTAAGTATCGTGAATTTCGTGTGGCGGCGGGACTATTGGCACTGCTTGCGGTAGTTCTTATTTTGTATAACAGGGAAGCTGTTTGGGAGTATGTTAAGCAGGAAGAAAACATATGGTTTGTCGGTATAGTGATTGTTATAGGTGTGGCACTCTATATATCACAGCAGTTCTTTACACTTAGAGTTGTTGTATGTATAGGGTATTGGGGTGCGATGCTGTTTTTGTTGTGTATTAACCTTTTCCCGATAAAAAGTGTAATGTTTTATCTTACGGCAGAGCTTATACTGGTGCTTATGGAAATGTTAAACCGAAAAAGCAACGCGGGAAAACTTGTTTGTATGATGCCGGTAGTATGTATAACGGTACTGCTTTTGCTTGTATTACCGTACAGCGAGCAGCCGCTTAACTGGCGCGCGGTGTACGACTGGGTGGTTGATTTGCTTGATGGGAAGGAACTGCCACAGATTAATATTTCAAATGAAAAGGTTGGTTTTGTCGGATACAGTGAGAATGTAAATCTTCACGGCAACAAGGTGGATATCAGCAGAGAGACATTAAAGATAACAATGCTCGGCAATAAGGAACATATATATCTTGCGGGAACGGTGAAGAATACATATACGGGTGACGGCTGGATAGGGACTTTGCCGGACCGGAAGTATCAGGGTAATTTTAAGGAGTATCAGCTTGATGCGGCGGAACTTTTATATGCCATGTACAGGGCAGAGATTATAGTTCCTTCTAAGTACGGAGAGAATGATAAAAATGTATGGTATTTGCGATACAGGGAGCTTACTGTCGAATATGACGGCATGAGAAGCGCGTCGTTGTTCAGGCCGTCGAAGACAGCACTGCTTACGCCGATAAAATACGAGGGAGAATTAATTGACAGCACGGAGGACATTGGATTTTCCAAGCGTCAGAAGGCGGATACGAGTTATACACTGGGATTTTTCTCGATAAACAGAAGTTGGCGTGAGGCGAGGAAACTTATAAATGAGCAAAGTCAGTATGTATATGATACTTTGTCAGAAGAAGAATATAAAAAGTTCAGACAGGAAGTAAAGTCTGATTATGGGGCAGTTATTTTGCCTGATACAGAGGATTTTGAGAAGGAACTTAAGGAGCGCGCTGAATACATACGTGCCAACTATCTTGAAGTTCCGACGGATATTGTTGAGAGAATGACTTGGCTTGCGGGAGAGATTGTGGAAGGTTGCGAGACTGATTACGATAAGATGGAGAGAATTGTCAGATATCTGTCTTATTATACTTATACCAAGACTCCGGGAATAGTGCCTGTTGGCAAGGATGTCGTGGAGTATTTCCTGTTCGAAACCGGCAAAGGTTATTGTACGCATTTTGCTTCGGCAGCGGCGCTTTTGGGACGCTGTGTGGGAATTCCTACGAGACTTGTACAGGGATATTTGCTGGATGCAGATTTAGCTAAGCAGTTTGGAGAATATACGGTTAATGAAATGCAGGCCCATGCATGGCTTGAATGTTATTTTGAAGGTGTAGGCTGGCTAATATTTGATCCTACGCCGGGTAATGAAGACATGCTGTATCAGGACTGGGAAATCCCGTCCCATATAAGTCAGACGGGTGGTAATTATAAGCCTGTAAATCCTGATGGATCAATAGATGAAACAACCACGGAAGATGAAACTTCCGAATCAGAAACTGACGAAGATGAATCTTTTGAGGATGAGACATCCAAAGATAAAACCACGGATACAACAACAGCCGCATCAGATAATTCTGCGGGTGATAAGCCAAAAACAATGTCCGAGGCACAGAAAAGGGCAATAATTACCTGCCTGATTATTGTAGGAACGGTTGTATTAGTCGTAGCGGTTAAAGAAGCAGGCAGAAGGAGCAGAGAAGCTTTTTGGAATAGATATGAGAAAGCACCCTACGGCGACCGCGTGAAGACAGATATGATTTTGATATTATGGATACTTAAAAAAGAAGGACATCCGATTGAAGGTCATGAAACCCTGACAGAGTATATAGACAGGATATCGGTTAATTATTCCGAGAAGGCAGAGCTTCTTGCGGAGGTTTGCGGACTGTATCAAAAAGCGAGATACGGAGACAAACGAAATATAACAGAAGAGGAACATCAAAAATCACAGCGACTCAGAGTTTTATTTATGAGTGAAAAGTATAATAAAGATGTTTTGGCGAGGTACGGACGTAAGTTTCTATAGTCCGAGTCATAGAACGGGACTTTACAGAGGAAAGCACAGGAGGAGTAGGTCATGAAAAAAACAATTAAAATACTAATTATGATTATGTTTTTGTTTTCGTGTGTGGCTTGTAAGGAAGAGCCACAGGAGACAGAATCTTCTTTTGTGCTTCCTCTAGATAAGCTTCGCGCGGAGACAACGACAGCGTGGCAGGAATATGTGTGGGTTGAGCCGACGAGGACGAATGATATAACCCAAGGTGTATTGGAGAATTCAGTCGGAATAGTTATATCTGCAATAAATGGAGTAGTTGAGCAGGAATTTGTAGATATACCCGATGAAGACAGGGGAATTAAGATATATGGTAATACTTCTGACTATGTGAGTGAAGATGCAAAGAGACTCGGTGTATCGAAGATCTTAACTTTTTATGGAAGTTCAGATGAGTTTAGTGGTATGAACGAGGTTGTTATCAGTAAGTTTAATGATCTTCTCGTCAACAAATACGGTTGTGATTTTGTTGTTAATTTTTACAGAGGAAATACATATACAAGAAGTACAGATACAACCGGAAAGAATAAATATACCTACTATAATGCCGTGACAGATATGCGCAATATGGGTAAGCAGGCAGATATACTGATTGCTGACGGCACAGCGTATTATGACAGGCTTGTGAATAATGGATTTTTTGTTGATATAACGGAGATGCTCTCTTCAACAACTGACGGGAAAAAGTTATATGATGTATATTCCGAAGAAGTATGGGATATGGTAGAGTTAGACGGTAGGATATACGGATATACGGTAGCAGGTGCTCCTGCGAGTACATGCGTTGTCAGCTGTAACAAGGCTATGGCAGACAAGTTTGGCCTTGAAGTAGAGGAAGGTTTTTCATTTTATGATATAGGAAATATTCTTGAAAAGGCAAATCTGTCAGCAGAGAGTCTTGGTGATGTAATACCCATATATATAGGCTGGAGCTATTTATTTGAGATGTTAGGATATTATAATCTGGAAAATGGAATAGTAGCGAAACGAGATGCGAATGGACAATGGGTAGCGTTTAATATCATGGAGGATGAGGCGTTTATAAAGCTTTGTAAGAAAGTTAAGGAGTACCAAGATAAAGGCTGGATTGAAGTTTACTATGATACAAGTAAGAGACTGAGAACAGGTGAGTTTATATTTGCGGTTACAGGCTGTGACGCTGCGGAGATAACAAAGGATAAGCTCGTGTATACTTATTTCGATACAAAGACAGTACACGAAGTAATATGTGGCGAGACAGTAAATAAGTATTACGACTTAAATGATAAATGTACATACGGAATTGCCACGTGGTCGGAATATAAAGAAGAGGCGCTTAAGTTGATTTCACTTATAAGTACGGAGGAGGAGCTTGCAAGGCTGTTGATTCATGGAGTTGAAGGTACGCATTATACTTATGAAGATAATAAGATAACCCAATTACCTGTAGATTAAGATGATCACAATATGAGTGCGGATGCGATAAGTCTTAATCTTTCTCTTCCTGAGTATCTGGAGTCGGAAGATAAAAAGTCATTTTATAAAGAGATTGCAAAAAATTATGAGCCGTCACCTTTTGCGGAATATGATTTATCATGGTATGAGTATACGTTGCTTGAGCAGAAATATGATTTGCATTTGATTTTATATCAAATATATAGTAGTGGAAGTTATAGGTTATTAAGCGGAGCATACGATGACGTCGATGCGGCCATTTCCGAGATAAAAAGAATACAAAGGGAAGCAGGAATTGATGAATTTATTACTGCGATAAATAAAATGTTTAAAGAGGCATGGATGATGGAGCATATAGTTAATGAGTAAGAATAGGATTATTTTGATAGTGCTCATGATATTAACCGCCGTGCTTACAAGCATACGAGGGGGAAGCATAACCTATACGTTGTTCTATTTCGTATGGGGAGCACCGATACTTTCAGGTCTTTATTTGATATATGTTTATTTTCGGTTCAGAATATATCAGGATATTGAGCGTAGGACACTTATAAAGGGCGAAAAGGTTCCGTATATTGTTCAGCTTTCTAATCACGATATAATAACATATACAAGTGTGAAAGTGCACTTTTTTGACAGATTGTCCACAATAGAAGACGTGCCTCAGGATAGGAATTACAGCTTTACGCCGGGGCAGTCCTATAAGAAAGAGACGGCAGTTTGTGTTAATTATAGGGGACAATACAGTGTCGGTGTTGATAAGGCGGAAATAATGGATTTTCTGCACCTTTTTAAGATGACTTACAGATATCCGAAGTCAATTATGGTGACCGTATTGCCGGTTGTGCCACATTATGAAAATCTTGTGGTAGCAGTGGAAGAATATGCAGAAAATATCAATATTAACAATGCAAGGTATGAAGAGAGTTTCCCGGACGTAGAGCTTAGAAAGTATGTTACGGGTGACAGTTTAAGGGCGGTTAATTGGAAGGCAAGTGCCAGAGGGCGTGAACTTTTTACAAGAAAATATGTGAACGAAGCTAATCCGGCGGTACTTTTATTGGCGGATTTTTCGTCGACCGGTCTTAACGGAGAAGATAAAGTAATAATTGAGGATAAACTTATTGAGGCCAATCTCGGAATTGCGGACTATATGTATCGCAAGAATGTCTCTGTCGATGCACTGTTTTGTGATGAGGAGATAAAAGTTGTGCCCATATATTCCAAGGCAGGAATGGACAATTTTTATAATGCCTGCGCATACACTGTGTTTAATGGTGTTTTTAACGCGGCTAAGCTTCTTCTTGAGAGGGGCAGAGGGCTCTATTCGCAGATAATAGTAGTAACTCACAGGCTTTCGGATGAGCTTATGAAGGCTTCGGCAGAACTTGCGGCAAAAGGAAGTTTAATCAATATTGTATATGTAGGCGATGACGGTCTTGCGGATAAAACATGGGAGGACAACATAGGTGTCAGCATTACCCGTATTTTATCGGAACAGGAGGTGGCGGATGTCCTTGACAGAAAAGTTTGAGAAACAGGCATATCCGACATTCCTTGCGGGGCTGGTTCTTATTGCGGCGGCAATACAGATTAAAATATTCTTTGGCGGAACCATCAATACAAGATACCTTTGTTTAATCGTGGTTGCGATGATGACGGGCTTCTTTTTTGTGGAATTTTTCATTAAAAAGCCGGGGCTTTATGCGGCATTTGGTGTACTTGCTGTGGCAGGTGCACTTATAATATGGTATAATTATGAGAAATTTATTGAGTTTGTAACCACCGATATTAATATCCGAGTTCTCGGACTTGTTTTTTTGGCAGGAGTCCTGCTTTATATTTCACAGAGATTTTTTGTGATGCGCCTTATCGTATGTGTCGGCTACTGGGGCGCAATGCTTTACCTGATATATATCAATCTTTTCCCGGTAAAAACAGTAATGTTTGCCCTTATCGGACAGCTTCTTTTGGTACTTATAGAAGTTAAGGACAGAATTCTTTTTAAGGAAGAGCAGAAAAGAAACAAGAAAATGTTTTTTATGTTCCCTGTTGTACTGGTATTTATTATGGCGGTTTCACTGCTTCCGTACAAAACGACACCTTTTGAGTGGAAGATAACCAAGAACATCGTGCGGTTTGTCAGGGAAACTTTTGAGGAAGTGTGTGACTTTGTGGCACATTTCGGAGATGATACGGCGGAGTTCGGTATAAGTTTTACCGGCTATAGCGAGTCGGGAAATGTTACCGGAGACAAGGTGGATTTTGATGGTGATGCGCTTGATCTTACGATGGTTGGGAATGAGGAGCATATCTATCTGGTCGGCAATATTAAGAGCAATTATGTCGGCAATTCATGGACCGGCTCTCCCAAAAACAGAGCTTATGGCGGGGCTTATGAAGCCTATGAGCTTGATACGGCAGAATTTCTATATGCTATGTACAGAGCGGGCGTTATAGAGAAAAACAGTATATGGTATTTAAAATCCAAAAATCTTGTAGTCGAATATGACGGTGTGTATACATCCTCTCTTTTCAGACCTGCAGGCACCATATCAATTACGCCCGAAAAGAATAAAGGTAAAATCCTTGATGACGCTGATAATGTTTCTTTCAGCAAAAACCAGAACAATAACACGAAGTATTCGCTCTGGTATTTTTCGATTAACAGGGCTTCGGACCAGATGATTAAGGTTATCAGGGAGCAGAGCGGTTACAGTTATGATACGCTCTCCACAATGGACTACAATGCCTTTAAACGTAAGATTAATGCTAAAAATACAGCGGTTATTTTGCCGCAAACGTCAGATTTTGAAAAAGAGTTAAAGAAAAGAGCGGAATATATCAGGAAAACATATCTTGGTGTGCCGAAACAGATTAGCGAGAAGACGTATAATCTGGCTAAGGAGATAACGGCAGGATGTACGAATGATTATGACAGAATGGTCGCAATTATCGAGTATCTGTCCGATTACACTTATACAATTACGCCGGGTAGTATTCCCGAAGGAAAAGATGTGGTTGAATATTTCCTTTTTGAATCTAAGCAGGGGTATTGTACGTATTTTGCAACCGCTGCGGCAATCCTCGGCAGATGTGTGGGTATACCGACAAGATTTGTACAGGGATATCTGCTGGATGCAGGCCGTGTCGGCAATTTCGGAAGCTATCATGTTAAAGAAGCACAGGCACATGCGTGGCTTGAAGGCTATATAGAAGGTGTTGGCTGGCTTACGTTTGAGCCAACTCCCGGAAATCTTTATTTCCTGTATCAGAGATGGGATACACCGGATTATATAACGTATTCGGAAGTTTACAAAGAAGAGATACCGGATGGCGGAAGTATTGTGGTAAGACCGGAGGGGCCGCCCGAGGGAACCGTACAACCGGAGGAGGAGCCGGAAGAAGAACCTGAAGAGCTTCCGGAAGAAGTGGTTAAGCCGCCGGTTGATGAAGAAGAGGAGCCTGAAAAGGACAATAAAATACCGTTGTGGATTATTAAGTATGTGCTTATTGCTCTGGCGGTATCGGCAGTGATTGTTTTTATATATCTTAAGATAAAAGAGCGCCGTTTTTGGAGCATTTATAATAAAGCTACGCTTAAAGAAAAGATTCGCATGGATATGCAGATGATACTTTGGATTTTAGGAAAAGCGGGGCATCCGATAGAGGATGAGGAGACCCTGAATGATTATATCGGAAGGATAAGAGAGCATTATCCGGATAAGGGCACTGTTCTGTACAATGTGGGTAAGATATATATGCGGCTTCGCTATAACGAAAGATATGAGGCAACACAGGAGGAACGTCGTATGGCGCAGAGACTTCGTCTTTCCTTTATGGATAAAACCGTTAAAGAAAATGCCATGGCCAGACAATGCCTGAAAATGCTTTAAAGTAGTTGATGATAAGGGAGAATAAATGAAAAGAAACAGGATTATTTTGGTTTTGCTTATGATTGTAACACTCGTGCTCGCAAGTGTGCGCGGGGGTACGGTAAGCTATACATTGTTTTATATAACGTGGGGAGCCCCGATATTATCGGGACTCTACCTTTTGTATGTCTGTATTAGTCTTAAGATTAGCCAAAGTGTGGAAAAAACTTTCCTTACCAAGGGCGAGAAGGTAAAGTATGTTTTTGATTTGAAAAATAAAAGCTTACTTACCTGTACGGGAGCAAGACCGGTTTTCTTTAGCAGGTTATCGGAGTTTAAGGATGCCGTGCCGGTAGAAAGCTTAAGTATTGTTCCGGGTCAGAAGTATGAAGTCGGGACTGCGCTTAGAGTTAATTACAGGGGCGAATATAATGTTGGCATAGAAAAGGTTGAGATTATGGATTTGTTCAAGCTTTTTAAGCTGACACATACATATAAAAAACCGATTGAGGTACAGGTTTCGCCGATTGTTCCGCATTTTGATAATCTCGTGTTTGATGTGGATGAATATTATGAGAATATTCAGGTTATGAGTTTTGGGCAGGAGGCATTGTATCCTGATGTGGAACTTCGTAAATATGTTTCGGGCGACAGCGCAAGGGTGATTAACTGGAAGGCAAGTGCCAAGAGCGGCGAGCTTTTTTCAAGAAAATATGTTGATGAGACGAATGCGGGAGTTCTTCTGGTTGCGGATTTTTCTCCTACCGGGCTTGAGGGTGTCGAGAGAATAATTGCGGAGGATAAACTAATCGAAGCCGCACTCGGAATCGCGGATTATCTCTATCGTAAAAATATAAAGGTAAATACACTGTTTTTTGACAGAACGGCGCAGATGATAAATATCCGATCAAGAGCGGAGCTTGACAGTTTTTATGCGGCATGTTCGAATGTGAAGTTTGATGCGGAGGTGGGGTGTGACACGCTTCTTATGCAAAGTATGTTAAGAGGATACACACAGATAATTATCATTACGCATGAGCTTTCTGAGAAGAATGTTGCGGTAGCAGATGAGCTCATGGCAAAAGGAAGCCGTGTTGAGTTTGTATATATAGGTGATAAGAATCCGGAAGAGGAAACAAACGGCAGCATTAATATTACATGGGTTTCCCCGGAGCAGGAGGTAGAAGATGTCCTTGAAAGAAAAAATTAACAAACGGGCATATCCTGCCGTTCTTGCGGGACTTGTGCTTATCGCGGCTTACATACAGGTAAATATGGTGTTTGGCGTGGAGATTAGTATCCCGGATATTTTGCTTGCCACACTTGTGATTTTGACTACAGTATTCATCGTGGACTGTTTAAGTAAAATTCCGGAGTTTTGCATAGTGTCGGTTATTCTGGTGCTTGTGGGAGCGTTTATTGCCTGGTGCTGTAAGGAGACTGTCTTTGAATTTTTTAAAAGCGATAAGCGGTTTTGGATATTCAGTCTTATGGCACTTGTGGGAATAGTCCTTTATATTTCGCAGCAGTTTTTTGCGCTTAGAATTATTGTGTGCGTCGGTTATTGGGGCGCAATGCTTTTTCTTATCTCGATTAATCTTTTCCCGGTAAGGCAGGTAATGTTCTGTCTTGCGGCAGAGCTTGTGCTTGTGGTTATTGAGATAGCTAACAACAGGTTCGGTGGCAAGCGTGAAAAGAAGGAAATACAACATAAAAAGATGCTCTTTTTGACGCCGGTTGTACTTGTGGTTATGCTTGTGCTTTCCGTGCTTCCCTACAGTACGGAGCCAATTGATTGGGAGACGGCCTATGAGTGGGCAAGGGAGCAGTTAGAAAGATTTGATACTACAGAGGATGATGCTTCAGGTGTCGGTTTTGCGGGATACAGTGAGTCTGCCACACTTCACGGACATAAGATTGAAGTGGACAGGGAGACTCTTAAGCTTACAATGCTTGATAACAGGGAGCATGTATATCTTGTAGGCAATATAAAAAGTGAATATACAGGCAACGGATGGATTGGGAACCCGAAGAATACTGCATATAAAGGTAATTATACGGAGTATGAATTTGATGCGGTAGAGTTTTTGTATGCCATGTACAGAGGCGGAATTATAGACGGAACGACACCTGCCGATGAGGGCGGAAAGAGTACCTGGTATTTGAGACTCAGGGAGGTTACCATAGAATATGACGGAATGAGAACGGCATCGCTGTTTAGACCTTCCAAAACCATGAGAATTAATACAAAAAAACACGACGGTGATATACTCGACAGGAAAGAGGATATAAGCTTTAGTAAAAAACAGGATGTTGACACCAATTATACATTAAAATATTTTTCGGTTAATCGTGGTACGGGTGTGGCAACCGACCTGTTAAAAGAGCAGAGCATGTACAGATACAGTACGATGCCGGCGGCGGAGTATGAGAATTTCAGAAGAGTGGTCAATCTTGAGTACCGTACAATGGGACTTCCGGATACGGAGGATTTTGAAAAGGAGCTTTCACAGAGAGCAGACTATATAAGGGCAACGTATCTTGGTATTCCGAACGGTATAACGGAAAAGACATATAATCTGGCGAAGAAAATAACTGCGGGTTGCGGTAATGATTACGACAAAATGGATAAGATAGTTAAATATCTGTCTGACTATGAGTATACAACAACGCCGGGAGACGTACCGTCGGGCGCGGATGTTGTTGAGTATTTTCTTTTTGAGTCAGAAGAAGGTTATTGTATGCATTTTGCTTCAGCGGCAGCGATACTTGGAAGATGTGTGGGCATTCCCACAAGATTTGTACAGGGTTATTTGCTGGATGTTGAACGTATGGGGCAGCACGGCAGATATAATGTTAATGAAAATCAGGCTCATGCGTGGATTGAGTGTTATCTTGAGGGTGTAGGCTGGCTCACCTTTGATGCAACGCCCGGAAGCACGGAACTCCTCTATAAGGACTGGGGTGTGCCCGCATATATCGGAGATAAGGATGACAATCAGGAAGAGAATACCGGAAATGAAGGCGCATCCGGCGAAGGTGTGGGTACGTTACCGGGTAACACAGGCTCTGAAGGTTATATAGAGCAGTCTTCAAACAGTTATTTTGAAATTTTGCCGGAGGACGAATATGAGGATAACCGGGGAGAAGTGGTTAAGAAAGCAAAGTTTAGAGGTGTTATTCTTGTAGGTATAATCTTACTTGTTCTGGGTGTGATTTTATTCATGAAGATAAGGCAAAGTGCTTTTTGGGAGAGCTATAATGAGGCTTCTTACAGTGAAAGACTGCGAATTGATTTGCTTTTAGTAATCTGGATGCTTAACAGGGAAGGTTACATCATTAAAAAAGAGGAGACCTTAAAGGCCTATATCAGGCGTGTGGCAGGCTTTTTCCCGCAAAAAGCAAAGCTGTTGTTTGAGGTAAGCGAGCTGTACCACAAGTCAAGATACGGCGACAAACATGAAGTAACAGAAGCGGAGCAGCGAATGTCAGAGCGGTTAAGATTGTCTTTTACAAGCGAAAAGGTAAATATGACCGCGATGACAAGTTACGGGCACAGGATATTAAAAAGCAGGTTTTCAATTAACAAAATATAAGATAGTACCGAAAATTTTTATAAAAAATACATTTGCTTGAAATAAACGTTATGTTATACTAATTACAATGAGAAATACGGATAATTTATTTTTTTCATGAAAGGAGTACATTATGGTACAGAATTTAAAGGTTTTGGCTTTAGAGGATGCATATGTAACAATTGGCTGGGATGCAGTAGCAGGAGCTGATTCTTACAAGGTATACTGGGCTGACAAGGACATTGCTACTATGGTTTACAAGTGTATGGCAGAGGTTAAGGAATGCGAATATACACTTAAGAAAGCAAGCCATGTTCCTCATTACTTAAAGGTTGCTGCAGTTGTGGGCGGCAAGGAGCAGGAGTGTTCAGCAGTTCTTAAGACAGATGTTAAGAAGGTATTTAACGAGCAGCTTGAGAAACTCACAAGAGGTCTTATCGCAGTTAAGGCTGATAAGGGTATTTTCCTTGGTTGGAGAATGATGCTTGACGAGGTTAAGGGTTATAGTGAGACAGGTCTTACAGGTACGGATTTCGTTGTATATAAGAACGGCGAGAAGCTTACTACCGTAACAGACAGCACTAACTATCTTGACGAAGCAGGAACAATGGAGGATGTTTACCAGGTTGCAGCAATCGCAGACGGCGTTGAGGCTGATAAGTGCGAGGGCGTTAAGGCGTGGACAAGCGAGAGTAATTATATTGAGATTCCCATGCAGATTCCGGCACCCGATGTAACTCCCGTAGGTGAGGAATTCCATTATAACGTTAATGATATGAGTGTTGGTGATATTGACGGCGACGGCGAGTATGAGTACTTTGTAAAATGGGACGCTTCTAATGCAAAGGACGTTTCACAGAAGGGTTATACAGGCAAGTGCTTTATTGATTGCTACAAGCTTGACGGCACACTTCTTTGGAGACTTGATATGGGTCTGAATATCAGAGGTGGTGCACATTATACACAGTTTATGGTATATGACTTCGATAATGACGGTAAGGCTGAGATGGCTGTTAAGACAGCTCCCGGAACCAAGATGACACGTTACAACAAGGACGGAAGCATTAAGGATGAGAAGTATATTACAATGCTTCAGGAAGACATCGATGCAGGCTACAGCCATGACGATGACTATAGAAACAG
>JAZNXQ010000094.1:0-9417 GCA_045593945.1 Lachnospiraceae bacterium
TAACGGTATATATTTCGGTGCTTTTGACGGCACATATATGGCTACAATTGCAATTCGTAAGTCAACGGGTCTTCGTGGAATTTATTCCAAGAGTATAACCGATATGGCTGGCGCAGGTCTTGTAGATAAGGCGATTGAAGCAGGTCAGAAGGTTCATTTTGAGGCAGTGAAGACGGCTGACGGTTTTATTATTACAGCAACACCTGAAGGTGGCAAAACGGAAACAGCTAAATTTGAGTACAATAATTCAAAAGTTTTGCTTTTCAAGGATAACGGTATTGATTCTGAAGTGTCATATGGTTTTGTTGTTGCAGGTGCAACAGCAACAGTTACCAATATGAAGTACTATAAGGCTGACGGAACATGTGTATACAGCCAGAATGATTGTTATGCACCTTATGGTACAGCACCTGTTGTATCCGATGTGACAGCAGAGGCAGATGAGCGTAGAGAAAACATCACTGTAAGCTGGACCAGTTCTGTAGCGGCTGTAGGTGACGGACGTTATGTAGTTGAAGTATCTAAGGATGGCGGAGCATGGACTCTTATTGATGATGAGATTTCAGATTCAAGCCTTGTATACCCGATTACAGAGGCAGGTGCATATAGTTTCCGTGTATGCGGTAAGCTTGGTGAGGAAGGCGAATGTAATGCATGGGTAACTTCAGAAGCTCTTGATGTTATTGCTGCACTTCCTACACCTAAGGTAAATATTTCTTCGACTGCAACAGAGATAGCTTTAAATTGGGAAACAGTTAATGGTGCAGTTAAGTATGAAGTATACAAATATTCATTTGATGAGGGTGAAGCTAATGCGACACTTGTTGCAACAGTTACAACCACAAGCTATAAAGATACTGCTGTTGAAGCAGAGATGCCTTATTACTACAGTGTAAAAGCTTATTCAAGCGATAACTACAGTAATCCCTCTGAGTATGTATGGGCAGTTCCTACTGCAGGACATACAGGAGAGTATGTATATGAGGATGATGCGACAGAGATTATCATCACAAAGAAATCCTACGATACTGTATTTAGCAACAAGGTTGTTATTGAAGGTATTGTAATGGGAGAAGGTTTATTATGTGCATATGTTAACTATTCCTTTGTAGATGAAATAGAAGTTGATGCGAATGGCACATTCAGCTTTACATTGACGGTTGAAGAGGGAAGAAATGATGTAGAATTACAATTTTATGAAGGCGATAAGGTCACAAGAAAGGCATTTAATTTCGTATATCTTACCAATTATGATAAGGTTGTAGATGCGACTTATACAGGAACAGACGGAGCAGAGGTTAACGGTATTCCTACATACAAGACGGTTCAGGCAGCTGTAGATTCCGTGTCTGCAAGCAATAATGAGCAGGTTGTTATTCTTGTAATGGCAGGCTCTTATGAAGAAAGACTTGTAGTAGATAAACCTTATGTATCCATTATCGGTGAGGATAGAGAGTCAACACTTATTCACTTCTATCCGGGTACTTTGGGAAGTGATTACGAGGCCGGAGCAGATATGGCTAAGCGTTGTGCAACTTATATTAAGAGCAGCGCAACAGGTTTCTCAGCTGAGAATATCAGTTTTACAAACGACTATGTATATTCAACGCCAGATAACAAGAGTAACAAATCTGCAGATGCGTTTAGATGTGATGCAGACAGTGCTACATTTGTAAATGTTAAGTTCGTTGGTGTACAGGATACCTTGTACATGGGAAGCGGACATCAGTATTACAATAAGTGCCGCATAGAAGGTCTCGTTGACTTTATCTATTCAGGCGATGATGCAAGAAGCTTCTTTAATGATTGTGAAATCGTATTTGTATACGAGAGTACCAAGAAGAGCGGTTATGTATGTGCACCTAAGACAGCAGAGGATGCAACCTATGGTCTTACATTCTATAATTGTATAATTACAGCAGAAGAGGGATGTGCAGGTAATGGTTACCTGCTTGCAAGACCTTGGGGTCCTAATGCATATATTACATGGATTAACTGTTATATGGGCGATGTTATTTATGCAGAGCTTCCGTATAATGAAATGAGTGGTAATTCTTATCAGAATGCAAGATTCTTCGAATACGGAACATATGGTCCGGGCTTTGCAATCAATGCTGACAGAAGACAGATTTCTCCTAACAAAGCAGCAGAGATGATTACTGACAGATATCTTGGTTGGTCACCGGATGCGGTTTCTGAGGCTGTTGCAGCTAAGTATGTCGGAGATATTGAGACTGACAGAGATGAGCAGTTTGATGATGAGGAGTTTACGGGAAGCGACAAGTATCAGTGGACTGACGGCGATGACACAGGTCTTGGTAAGTATAACCAGGAGGGTTATGCACAGGCTTATGAAGTAACAGGTGGCGGACTTCTTAAGGAAACAAGCGAGAATTACTATAAGGTTGCTAATGCAAAAGAGTTCCTCGATGCATTGCTTGCAATTAAGAATTCCGGTAAGAATTCAGTAATTGAGCTTACGGCAGACATTAATCTCGGATGTAACGAGGTTGAGAATTTCGGCAGCTACAGCAGTATTATTTCTGCTTACGGTGCACAGCCGCTTACACATCCTACATTGCTTGAGACAGGTGTATCAGTACTTAAGATTGAGGATATGTATAACTTCACAATCTTCTCACAGAACGGTTCTTCAATTAAGCATGCTAATATTACTATGAAGAACGCAGGTAACATCATAATCCGTAACATTAAGTTCGACGAATTATGGGAGTGGGATGAGGATACAGACGGTAACTACGATAGAAATGACTGGGATTACATGACACTTGATTCAGGTGCTGATGGTATTTGGATTGATCACTGTACATTCTACAAGGCTTATGATGGTGTTGTAGATATTAAGAATCCTGATCCTAAGACAAATGTAACAATTTCCTGGTGTGAGTTCCTTCCGGGCAGCGAGAATAATACATTCTTCGATGTTATGATGAATGAACTTAAGAATAATAAAGACAAATATCCTCATTATAAATATTTGTTATCGGCAGGAATGACTGAGTCACAGATTTATAAGTATGCGTATGGACAGAAGAAGACACATCTTCTTGGTCAGGATGACAGCAAGGATAATGCAGTAGGTATCAGAGCAACATTTGCTAATAACGTATACCTTAATTCAATGGACCGTATGCCGAGACTTCGTTACGGTTATGCACATGTATATAACTGTGTAATGGATGCGCAGGAGCTTTTAAGAGTGAAATTAAGTATATCAGATACCACTCTTGCTTCTAAGATTGTAAGTAACGGTGCAGCTTCTACATGTGGTGGTCAGTTGCTTCTTGAGAATTGTTATATAAGCGGAATTCAGAGACCTTTGACATCAGGTAACGGAAACAGCCCGTCAGGTTACATTAATGCAGTGAACAGTGTATACTATATGAACGGTGTTAAGAAAACACTTGCACCTGTGTGTGCTTCCAAGACAGATGACAGAGTATTGATTACTGATGCAGATGCATTTGTAAGTGCACTTCCTTACAGTGATTACATTCTTTGCAACGCAGAGACACTTGATGAGTATGTAACTCCTTACGCAGGCGCAGGCAAACTTAATCTTACGGTACTTCAGTGGGAGAAGGAATCTTACAATGATGATGAAACGGTTGTAACACCCGAACCTACACCTGATGTAGATTACGACGACGATGACGATTATTATGATGAGCCTACACAGGAAGAGTTAGACGAAGCAAATCGTGATTACATCGAAGATAATTACTGGAATGGTAAAGAAGGTTGGAAGAAAGTAAACGGAGACTGGTATTTCTTTGATGAGACAGGTTCACTTGAACTTGGATGGGTACAGGATGTTGATGACAGATGGTACTACATGAACAATGACGGTAAGATGGCAACTGCATGGGTTCTTTCACCTGAGTCAAAGCTTTGGTATTACATGGATACCACGAACGGACATATGCTTTCTGCCGGATGGGTATGTGACCCTGAGTCAAATCGTTGGTACTATCTTGGAGAGAACGGTGCAATGTGCACAGGCTGGATTCTTTTGGAGGAAGGCTGGTATCTTCTTGATAAGAACGGTGCAATGTGTACAGGTTGGAATTTTGTAAACGGATACTGGTATCTCTTAGACAGTAGTGGATTAATGCTTACAGGCTGGCAGCAGGTTGGCGGCAAGTATTATTTCATGGTTGACAGCGGAGAATGTCTCCTTAACACAACAACACCTGATGGTCACAAGGTTGACGAGAATGGTGCAAGAGTAGATTAATATTATGGAGCTTTTGTGAAACGGATGTTTTATCCGCGGAGCGAAAGCTCCTTTTATTTTATGGGCATTTGTGATACTATAGGGATAAAGTGTAATAGAGTCTGCAATATAAGCGGCTATTGTTTGCAAGGGAGAACTTATGAAGGAAAATATTAAAATTGTAAATATACAACATAATAAAATGAACAAAGGCGATTGTAGCAGATTTGGTGTCATAAAAGCAGAGCAGGTTAGGGGATTTCATAAAAGTTTTGCAGAGTATGCCGTGACACCTCTTGTTAGCCTTGAGCATTTAGCAAAAAGTATCGGTTTGACAGGACTTTTTGTCAAAGATGAAAGCTATAGATTCGGTCTTAACGCATTCAAGGTTCTTGGCGGAAGTTATGCAATGGCCCAATATGCGCAGGGAGAAAAAAAGAATATTACTTTTGTGACGGCAACAGACGGTAATCACGGAAGAGGAGTTGCATGGGCGGCAAGCAGGATGGGTTGTGATGCCTATGTATATCTTCCGAAAGGGACTGCCGATGAGCGTTTACAGAACATATTGAGCCTCGGGGTACATGCGGAGATTACTGATTTAAGTTATGATGATGCGGTGCGTCATGCAATGAGGATGGCCAGGGAGAACGGTTGGATTCTTATACAGGATACATCCTGGCCGGGTTATGAGGATATTCCTACAAAGATAATGCAGGGCTACACAACAATGGGGGCAGAAATAAAAGAACAGCTTGGAGATGTGGTACCGACTCATATATTTTTGCAGGCAGGAGTAGGTGCGATGGCAGGTGCAATGACGGCATATTTTTCGGATTTGTACGGAGAGGATGGTCCGAAGATTATTATAGTAGAACCTGAAAAGGCCAACTGCATTTATATGACGGCAGAAGCTTCGGACGGCCAGCTTCATTACTATACAGAGGAAATGGACTCCATAATGGCGGGGCTTTGTTGTGGCGAGCCTTGTACGATAGCGTGGGATATACTGAAAGATCATGCGGATTTTGTTGTGGCATGTTCTGATGTAATCGCGGAAAAAGGTATGAAGCTTCTTGGCAAACCTCTTGGCGAAGATAAAAAAATTATTTCGGGAGAAAGTGGTGCAGTTACGACAGGACTTGTGGCAGAGCTTATGACAAATTCTGAGTTTATAGGTGTTAGGGAACAAATTGGTCTTAGTGATAAGTCAATAGTTTTGTGTATCAGTACCGAAGGGGATACCGATAAGGAGAATTATAGCAAAATAGTATTTGGACAGAATACGATAAAAGAGTAAGTTGATTTGAAGGAGAGCTTATGAAAAACAATTTAACAACACTTTGTTATATGGAAAAAGATGACTCGTATCTTATGCTTCACAGAGTTAAGAAAGAGAAGGATGTTAATAAAGATAAGTGGATTGGTGTCGGCGGCAAGCTTGAAGAGGGGGAGTCACCGGATGAGTGCATCGTAAGAGAAGTAAAAGAAGAGACAGGACTTACCCTTACAAACTACAGGTTTAGAGGAATCGTCACGTTTGTTCTTGAAGACTGGGGAACGGAGTATATGTTTTTATACACTGCAGATGGTTTTGAAGGAGAGATGACTGCTTCTTGTGACGAGGGCAATCTTGAGTGGGTTAAAAAGTCTGATGTTTACAATCTGCCTGTTTGGGAAGGTGACAAGATTTTCTTCAGACTGTTAGAGGAGAGAGGGGATTTTTTCTCGCTTAAGCTTGTTTACAAGGAATCTGCACTTGTTGAAGTTATGTTGGACGGAAAGCAATTTTTCGGCTTTTAGAGCAGATATTACTAAATAATTAAAAATAAAATTGACAAAACCGCATACTGCAATTATTATAAAATGAGATTCAGTCTCAAATTGAAAGGACTATAGAATGAAAAGTAAGAGTTTTTTGCTTGGTGTGGCAGTTTTGTTAATGGTTTTTATATTAACAGGATGTGCCGGAGAGGGTAGCGCAGACGACGGAAAACTAAGGGTTGTGTGCACTAATTTTCCGGCATATGATTTTGTTATGAATATAATCGGCGAAGATAATGAGGACATAAAAGTAACATATCTTCTTGAAAAGGGTGTGGACATGCACAATTATCAGGCTTCAGCAGATGCAATTGCGCAGATTATGAAGGCTGACTTGTGTGTATATGTCGGCGGCGAGTCAGAAGAATGGGTGGAAGATGTGCTTGCGGGTTCATCTGCAAAAAATGTGGCTAAGGTAAGATTTATGGATGTAGTTGAGCTTAAGCATGAAGTTATAAAGGAAGGTATGGAGCATGACCACGAACATAAAGAGCATGAGCATGCCGAAGAATGTACTTATGATGAGCATGTGTGGCTGTCGCTTAAGAATGCAGTGAAGATGACAGAGGCAGTATGTACGTCGATTATGGAACTTGATGCAGATAATGCTGATGTTTATCGCACCAATGCAGACAAGTATATTGTAAAGCTTAATGCACTTGATACAGAGTATCAGACACTTGTGGATTCTGCAAAGAGTAAAGTCGTTATAATGGCGGACAGATTT
This sequence comes from Lachnospiraceae bacterium, assembly GCA_045593945.1. Classification (GTDB taxonomy): domain Bacteria; phylum Bacillota; class Clostridia; order Lachnospirales; family Lachnospiraceae; genus SIG300. The sequence goes on from JAZNXQ010000094.1 coordinate 6,789, forward strand.
CCGTTTTTATATCTTGCAGACGATTACGGAATAGAATATTATGCGGCATTTCCGGGTTGTTCGGCTGAGTCGGAAGCGGGCTTTGAGACAATAGCTTTCCTTGCGGAAAAGGTAAAAGAGTTCAAAACACCGGTAGTTTTTCAGATAGAGACATCCAACGGCTCGCTTGTTAAGACGGTTATTGATGCTTCGGGTGTTGATAATGTAAAATCCGGAACGCTTGATTCTATGCAGTCGGTTTCAAAAGAGAAGATAACGGGCGGTTATTCATATATTGCTGCGATGGAGAATAACCTTTTGGCACTTAAGGAGGCCTTGAAATAGTATGGCATATATTAAATGCGAAAATGTTTCACTTGCTTATGAGGGGCAGACAGTCGTATCTGATTTGAATTTTGAAGTTAATAAGGGCGATTATCTTTGTATAGTCGGAGAAAACGGTTCGGGCAAATCCACGCTTGTTAAGGCGATGCTGGGGCTGAAAAATGTCGGTTCGGGTAAGATTACGTTCGGTGATGGCCTTGGAAGAAAAGAAATAGGTTACCTTCCGCAACAGACAGTGGTTCAGAGGGATTTTCCTGCAGTTGTGGAGGAAATTGTGCTTTCGGGCTGCTTAAGCAAGTGTGGGTTCAGACCTTTTTATAATAAAGCAGAGAAAAAGCTTGCTGCGGACAATCTTAAGCGTCTTGAGATAGAGGATTTGGCAGGACGCTGCTACAGGGAGTTGTCGGGTGGACAGCAACAGAGAGTGCTTTTGGCGCGTGCACTTTGTGCAACCGGAAAGCTTCTTCTTTTGGATGAACCGGTTACAGGTCTTGATCCTAAGCTTACGAAGGAATTTTACGATATAGTTGAGGATTTGAACAAAAAGGATGAGATAACCGTGGTTATGGTGTCGCATGATGTTAATGCGGCGGTAAAGTATGCAAGTCATATTCTTCATGTCGGGACACAGTTGTTTTTCGGAACAAAAGAGGATTATTTAAAGACACAGGCAGGTAAGGAATTTATCGGAACAGGTAGTTTGGTTTAGGTGAGGACAGGTCATGGAAGCAATTAATAAGATTTTATATTATCTTGAATTTCCGTTTGTCAGATATGCGATTATTGTAGGCATTCTTATAGCACTTTGTGCTTCAATGTTGGGCGTTACGCTTGTTTTAAAGAGATATTCAATGATTGGTGACGGGCTTTCACATGTTGCATTCGGAGCAACAGCGATTGCGGCAGTTTTTAATATATCGTCGGATATTCTTGTGACACTTCCTGTTACGGCAATCTGTGCAGTTGTTTTGCTGAAAACAGGACAGAATGCGAGGGTTAAGGGCGATTCTGCAATTGCAATGTTTTCGGTGGCGGCACTGGCGTTTGGTTATCTTTTACTTAATATGACTTCGACAAGTTCAAATGTAAGCGGTGATGTTTGCACGACTTTATTCGGTTCGGTGTCGATTCTTACGCTTAACGAGACAGATGTATATCTTGCAATGGCATTGTCGGTTGTGCTTCTTATCGTATTCGGGATATTTTATAATAAAATATTTGCTGTTACTTTTGATGAAAATTTTGCAAAGGCAACCGGAATAAAAGCCGAAGCTTACAATATGATGATAGCGGTTATTACTGCTGTTGTAATCGTGCTTGCAATGAATCTTGTAGGGGCACTTCTTATATCGGCGTTGATCGTATTTCCGGCGCTTTCGGCAATGCGATTGTTTAAAAGATTTCGAACGGTAATAGTTGGAGCCGCGTGTATTGCAGTGGTTTGTGCGCTTTTTGGAATGCTTATTTCCATCCTTGCGGGGACACCTACGGGTGCAACAATAGTTGCCGCTAATTTTGTGGTATATGTGTTATTTTGTGTTATAGGGACATTTAAAGGCCGTGCTTAATAAACGGCCTTATTTTTTTGTAAAATAGTTGTTTTTATAAAAAAAACATGGTTGAGATATTGTTTTTATTATGGTACAATGGATAAGAAGTATTAAAATTGGAGAGAGTGGCTTTTGATGGATCCGGCACGAAGAAAACGAATTAATATGTATAAGAAAATTATTATAGCGGTTGTCCTTATGTCGATATTGATTCCGCTTGTTTTGTGTGTCGTTTTGTTGTGTCAGGTATGCTCACTTAAAAACGAAATTGAGAGTCTGGATGCTTTTCAAAGTTCAGTTTTTGCAGAAATTCAGAATGGTGATTACATAGGGCAGGATGAGCAGCAACCGCAGACGGAAGGAAGTACTTCCACGGACGGGGTTTTGCTGGCAGATAACAGTCAGGATAAACAGACAGCGGGTACTGTAACGGATAAGAAGGATAAATCGCAGTCCTCGGTTATTGAGACGACTCCATATGTCCCTGAAGAGACTAAGTCAGATAATTTCGAAGAAATTGCTGATACTAAGTCAGATAATTTCGAAGAAATTACTGATATCATCCCCCCTGAAGAAACGGTTGCTCCTGAAGAGACAACTACACCTGAAGAGACATCGTCAGATGATTTAGAGGAAATTATTGAAACTACTCCGATTGACACTCGGAAGAAGGTTTATCTTACTTTTGATGACGGACCGAGTTCCAATACGAATGCGATACTCGATATTTTGAAAGAATATAATGCTAAAGCGAC